>JAADFV010000139.1:0-6437 GCA_013152695.1 Chloroflexota bacterium
GCAACGACTTCGCCCGGCTGGTAGTAGCGGGCCGATACCCAGCCGCTGATGGGAGCCGTAAGGGTAGCGTTCTCGAGTTGCACAGCGAGAACATCACGTTCGGCCTGGGCCTGGCGAACAGCGGCGGCCGCGGCCTCGAGCTGGGTTTGCGTAGGGCCGGCCTTGATGGCATCGAGCTGGGCGCGAGCTTGGATAAGTGTAGCCGCAGCCTCGTCACGGGCATTGGTGGCGGCTGTGACCTGCTTTTCGGCATTCTGGGGGTTTTTCTTGATGGCCAGGAGGTCGTTGAGCTGAGCCTGGGCTTTGGTAACGGCGCTATCGGCTTGGGCGGCGTTTTGCCAGGCAATCCAGGCCGCCTGACTGGCCAAGTTCCATTGCGTACTGGCGTAGTCGATTTTATCGGGAGGGGCATCGACAACGGTCGTGCCGCGGCCGGGGATGGTCACTTGCACGCCGTCCCACAGATCACGGGTGATGGCTTCCCACATTTGTGCTTCGATGTCGGCGGCGGCAGCCTGATATTTGGCAGCGCGGGCGTGGGCCTGGGCTTCACTTAGAGCTGCTCGCGCCTGGGCGATCTGAATGTCTAACTCTTGGGGGTTATCACGTAGGAGAATGGCGTCGGCTAGTGCTTCTTCAGCTGTCTTCAAGGCGATTTCGGCCTGGACAACCTGGGCTTCAGCCAGGGCAATGTCTTCTGGGCGTACACTGGCCTGCAGTTGGGCCAATTCGGCCTTGGCCTCCTGCACACGGGCATCGGCCACGGCCAGTTGTTTTTGCTGGAAGCTGTCATCGAGCTGTACGAGGATTTCGCCTGCCTGTACCGCATCGCCTTCGGCGACGGTAATGCTGAGGATGCGGCCGCCCATTTCCGCGGCAATGTGGGTTTGTCTGGCCTCGAGAAAGCCCGTGAGATGGAGGGGCTCGCTACTGTTGGAAGGTGTGGCAAAGGGGCGCACACAGCCGCCCAGCAAGAGGAGGGCAGAGAGAAGGATGGGAAAAGAACGAAGTTTGGGCATGATGAAGCGTAGAAAGGGTGGGCGAAGAGGAGGAGGGGTTGGCAGAAAGGGACGTAATCAGGCAAGAAAAGAACTGGAGAAACTGTCGTCTGTCAGGAATAGGCACTAATTTGCCGTATTGGGAGACAGAGAACGTACATTGGCAATGAAAACGTCTTCGAGAGAGGGAGGAATGAGATGAATGTCGCGAGGTCCAGCCCCGGCATCAAGCAAGATCTGCCGGATTTCATCCAGACGTTGATCGAGATGAGCATCGGCGGCATGGACACGCTGTCCGTAGAGGGTGACTTCGGCAAATCCGGCGGCACGGAGAGCCGTGAGGGTGCGTTGGGGAGAATCGGCGATGATCTCGACCACTTGCCCTGGCATTCGGTCGCGTTTGATATCGGCAGGCGCCCCATCAGCGATGATTTTACCGTTATGAATGAAAGCCAGACGGTGGCATTGTTCAGCTTCGTCCATGTAATGTGTGGTCACGAATATGGTTGTGTGTTCGCTGGCAAGGGTATAAAGCAGTTGCCAGAATTGGCGCCGGCTGACGGGATCGACCCCTGCCGTGGGTTCATCCAGGAAGAGGAGCTCGGGACGATGGAGGATGGCGGCGCCGAGAGCCAGCCGTTGTTTCCAGCCGCCGGCAAGGTTGGCAGTGAGCTGTTGGCGCCGGGCGCCGAGATCGATCAGGTCAAGGGTCTGCTCTTTGCGCTGCTGCAGTTCTCGGCCATGCAAACCATATGTCCGGCCGTAAAAAGTGAGATTTTCATCGACGGTGAGGTCGGGATAGAGGCTGAAACGCTGGCTCATGTAGCCCACACGGCGGGCAATATCTTGGGGATGCTTGAGGATATCAATGCCGAGCACGGTGGCAGCACCGGCGCTGGGCTGCAACAATCCCAGCAACATACGGATGGTTGTGGTTTTACCAGAGCCGTTGGGCCCCAAAAAACCGAATATTTCGCCCTGACGAACATCAAAACTGATGTTGTCAACGGCTGTAAAGTCACCGAATTTTTTGCTGAGATGCGAAACTGTGATAACGGAAGGGACGGTAGACATCAGGAGGATTGTTGCTGAGTGATGAGATAGATGAAAGCTTCTTCCAGACGGGGGGCGTCGGGGCGAATGTGTTGTACGGGGACGTTATGGGCCTGCAAGAAGGCTTGTAAAGGCTGTAAATGGGCATTTGCATCAGGAACGAAGACGTGAATGCGGTCGCCGTAAACTTGGTGCCCAAGATGTTGGGGGTAAGTGTTGATGACAGTTTCTGCCTGCAAGGGATTGGACGTATAAACCGCGAGCATCTCACCGGGGACGAACTGGCGTAATTCAGCGGGGGTACCTTGCTGAATGAGCTGGCCATTGTACATGAGGCCTACACGGCTGCACCGTTCTGCTTCGTCCATGTAGGGGGTGGCAATGAGGATAGTGACGTTTTCGAGATGGAGGTTGGCAAGAATGTCCCAAAATTCACGGCGACTGACAGGGTCGACGCCGTTGGTAGGCTCGTCGAGGAGGAGCACTTGGGGTTGGTGGACAAGGGCGCATGCCAGGGCCAGTTTTTTCTTCATTCCTCCCGAGAGGTGATCTGCCGCCCGAGCTGTGAACTGTTCCAGGCGGGCAAAGTGTAGAAGGCTGTCGATGCGTTCCTGACGGACAGCACCGCGCACGCCAAAGATATCGGCAAAGAATTCGAGGTTTTCCAACACCGACAAATCGCCGTAGAGGCTGAATCGTTGGGGCATGTAGCCGGTAAAGTGCCGTAAGCGCTCAGCGTGACGGTGGATATCGTAGCCCATGATCGCAGCCTGGCCACCTGAAGGTCTGAGGACGGCGGCAAGCATGCGCAAGGTCGTGGTCTTACCGGCACCGTCCGGGCCAATGAGGCCGAATATTTCGCCTTCTTTCACTTGAAGATCGAGGTTTTGTACGGCCTGAGTCGTGCCAAAGTGACGACGGAGCTGGTGGGTTTCGATGGCGAACATGGCTTAGACGACGCGAGTAAAGCTGCGCCAGGCAATAAGATTGGTGGCCACGGCAAAGAGGGCAATGGCACTGATGTGAGGAAGAATGTTGCGGAACGAGGCATCACGCAGAGCAACGGCGTGCATGGTGCTCATGAAGTGCTGGAGAGCAGAGACTTCGGCCAGCCCGCGCATGATCGCGGGCATGTTTTCAATGGGAACAAGATAGCCGCTGATCGTAACTTCGAGAATGGCAAAGAGGAACACAAGAAGGACGGCCTGCTGCTGGCTTTGTGTGAGCACAGAGATAACAGTACCCTGGCCGACAATGGCGATGACAAAAATGACAGCGACACCAAGCAAGAGCATATAATCGCCCCGGATTGGAATGTGGTAGACATAAGTTTGGACGAACATGAGGGCGTTGAAGTTGAAGATGCCGAGGATAATGGCAGGTACAGCTTTGCCCAGGATTAGCTCCAAACGTCCCAAGGGGGTGATCACCAGTTGTTCTAGCGTTCCCAGCTCTTTTTCCCGCACAAAGCCAGTGGCGGCAATGACGAGGACAACCTGGTAGGTGATGAAGGCGAGGGTGGAGGGGATGGCGAACCACTGAAAGTTGAGGGTGGGGTTGAAGAGGGCACTGGTTTCGATTTGTACACCGCCGAAGTCAACGGGAATGGCCGGGACAAAATAGCGCTTGGTCAGCTGGCCAACGACACCTTGGATGACGGGTCCGGCATTGGAACCGATGAGAATGTTGCTGCCATCGCTGAGTACCTGGATTTGAGCGGGTTCGGGCTGGTTGCCGAAGAATTTGCGATGAAAGTCGGGGGGAATGACGATGCCGATTCTAGCCTCGCCGGTATCGAGAAGGGCCTCAAGTTCCTGCCGCGAAGCAGGAAAGAGCAGGGTGTGCATTTCGTTCGTGTTGTCGACGGCAGTGATCAGTTCACGGCTCAGGGTGGATTGGTCGAAATCGAGAACGGCGACGGGGAGTTCATGCAAGCCCTTGGCTGTGTTCTGGGAGATGAGAATAAGCTGCAGGCTGGGAGCGAGGATGAGGAAGAGGAGAAGGAATCGATCTCGCCGGATCTGCAGGATTTCTTTCCAGGTGAGGTTGAGAATTTGACGGATCATTAGTTAACGCGCTTGCGAAAAGTGAGAATGGTCAGGGAGATGGAGATCAGCGCCATCATGAAGATAAAATAGGTGTGAAATCCCAGAGCTCGCCAGTCAAGAGCCTTGAGGAAGATGCCGCGGCTAATGACATTGAAATGAGTTGCGGGCAGGGAATACGAAGCGAAGCGGGCGGTAGGATCGACGGGAATAATGACGCCGGTGAGGAAAAAGCTGGGTACCAGGAAGATGAGGAGGACAGCACGTAAGGCGGTGCTTTGTGTGGAAATGAAACTGGCAATGAAGGAGCTGATACCCAGGGTGGCACTGAGGTAAATAAGGGTAAGAACGGCGAGGGTAAGGAGATCACCGCGCAGAGGAACACGAAACCAAAAAATAGAGACAGCAATGGCCAGGGCCGCACCGATGAGTCCATAAAAAAGGTATGGGATCAGCTTACCCAAAACATATTCGCTGGCCCGTAAGGGGGTAGACGCCAGGCTTTCGAAGCTCCCCAGTTCTTTTTCGCGTGTGAAGGCGAGGGCCATGGCCATGGCGGTGAGGATGAGGACGATGGAAAGAAGGGCGGGAACGATGCTGTCGCTCGATTTGAGGTCGGGATTGTACCAAACGAGGGTGCGTACAGTGACTGGGGCCCGCGGTTTTTCTTTCTGGTAGGGGGTAGCCCAGGTCTGAATCCGGCTCGAGAGTAGGGCCATGCGTGTGCTCGTATTGATCGGATCGGCACCGTCGCCCAGAACCTGAACCCGTGCCGTCTGACCAGCCTCCAGAGTTTTACCAAAATCGGGGGGGATGACCAAGCCCAGGCTGATTTCGGTGTTTTTCATCCGTTCCCGAATTTGCTGATGGCTTTCTGCTTCACCGACAACGATAAAATTGGGGTCCGCCTGTAGAGCGAGAATAAGCGACCGCGACTGCGTGCTGCGATCGCGGTCGAGGATAGCGATACGCGTGTTGGTGACATCGAAGGAAAGCAGGTAGGCAAAGGCAACGAGCATGATCGTCGGTGAAATAGTCACCAAAAAGAAGAGGCGCCGATCACGATAAATATGCCTAAATTCTTTGCGGATGATAGCCCAGAGGCGGAAGAAGGACATTGCAGGATCAGGATGGGGGTGGGGTCTGGATAAGGGTCTGTAAGGGAGTGATGAGACGCATGGTCCGTTCTGTCATCTCTTCAGCAGTAGTCTCGGGATGGGCAAGGGCATAGCGAATACCTCCTACCAACATCCCTGCCAGCAGGGACGATAACCAGGGAATGGCTTCGGGTGGCAATTCGGTTTGCAAGTGCAGACCCACGGCTACTCTTGTTTCTACGAGAGAAAGACCGCGGTGGAAATGATCCGGTCTGCTATCGGCACCAAAAACAGCAGACATCAGTTCGCGGTGTTTTTCCACGAAACTGTAAGTCTGCTGCAACATGATACGGGCCCGATTTAGAACTGATTGCCCCTGCAACTCAGGTAGATGTGGATCCCCGAGGCGTTGCAGGTCTTCCCATACTGCGGCCTCGATCAGTTCATTTTTATCGCTGAAATAAGTATAGAAGCTACCCACCGCCACATCAGCTGCTTCGGTGACATCCGAAACTGTGAGATTTGCTACGCCTTTATTGGCGATGACTTGGCGGGCAGCATCGATGAGACGTTGCCTGCGGCGTTGACGACGCCGCTCACTGCGTGTAGATGATTTATTCATGATGAATGACTGTTCTTAATATGAATGAGGATTCATTATCTGAATTATAAATCATAAATTGTGAAATGTCAACTTAAAAATAATGTAAGAGACTGTATTCGTTTAGTCGGTGGTGCATGGAAATTTCGCTGATTGAAATGCGGCGCACCTCGGCAGGTGCGCCGCACTTGGTCCGCGCCGGCTAAATTGATACAGTGTCATAATGTAAGGCCTAGGTTTTGTGGTTTGTGATGAAGCCCGCTCTCGAGAATTGGCCGCCTTAGGGCACGTTGGAACATTGCCAACAGGAACGAAGAGGTCTACAATTGACGTTCACAACCAAACCGAGTAAGATGCTTTTCATCCTCAAGAGACTCGTGCTCAGGGAAGAGTGATTTAATGATATTTATGTTTCACTTTAACTGAGCATCGACGTAAGAAAGTTTATTATCCTTTATGACATCCGATCCTTTTTCCGAACAGAAAACTGACGAACTCTTTCCTGACCAGGCCAAAGAGCGACTCGATGCCGGTGCTTTACTCATCGACGTACGTGAGCCAGAAGAATTTGCCCAATCCCGTATCCCTGGCGCTATTCTCATCCCCATGAGTGAAATCAACCAGCGCTATGATGAAATTCCCC
>JAADFV010000139.1:6452-7892 GCA_013152695.1 Chloroflexota bacterium
TTCTACTGTCGTTCTGGTAACCGCAGTCGTCAGGTTGTTGATATTTTAAAGCAGCAATTGGGTTATACCAATCTTTTCAACTTGGCTGGTGGCATTCTGGATTGGTATTTTCGGGGTCTACCCGTAGATACCGAACCTGCCGAAGCAACGTATCAGGCTACGCGCTATGAGTGCATCAATGTACTCGAGGCCAAGCGCCGTATCGATGCTAATCATGCCTGGGTTATCGATGTGCGTGAACCCTCTGAGTTTGCTGCGGGACATTTGCCCGGTGCTATCAATATCCCCCTCAGCGCCATACCCTTGCAGTTGGAGGAGTTGCAAAAGGCCGAGGCTTTGTTGCTGGTTTGTGACACAGGAAATCGCAGTGCTCTCGCTGCTGATTGGCTCAGACAACAAGGTCTTAAAAAGGTAGCCAATGTGGAAGGAGGGACTGTGGCCTGGGTTCGCTACGGTCTGGAGATAGAAAGCTGACTAGCCTTTCGAAGAATGGTATTCCCCCATTTTTCACTTGCCCACAGCCCTTATGCTACAATCCGCGCATCTTATTTTCTTATTTGAGTGAGGAATCTTATGCATCCTGACATTGCCGAGGTGCTTGTCACAGAAGACGAATTGAATCAGCGTATTCAGGTCTTAGCCAAGGAAATATCCCAGGCCTATGCCGGTAAAGAGCCTTTATTGATTGCCGTGCTAAAAGGGAGTGTGGTATTTCTGGCGGACTTGATGCGCGCCCTGAACATCCCTCATGCCATCGATTTTATGGCGACTTCGAGTTATGGCGCGGCCACCGAAAGCAGTGGTGTGGTGCGTATTCTCAAGGATTTGGATGAGCCCATCGAGGGAAAAGACGTATTGATTGTGGAGGACATTATTGACAGCGGACACACCCTGGATTATTTGCGGGGATTGTTACTGGCGCGTAATCCGGCTAGTTTACGAATTGTTACCTTGCTGAGTAAACCTTCACGCCGTGAAGTAGATGTCCCTGTCGATTGGGTGGGTTTTGAGATTCCCGATAAGTTTGTTATTGGTTATGGCCTGGATTATGACGAAAGGTATCGTGATCTTTCTTTTATTGGGGTGCTGAAAGAACATCTTTATGCCTGAGCTAAGTACTAGAGTTCTGTACTAATGTGAAAGGCCCATTGCCTGCAGACCATCCGCGCTCACCGCCTCACGGATGCGGTAGACGCGGATGGTTGTAGCGAGCATGGGGAACCTGCAAGCAATGTGTCTGGTACGTTAGCGCAGGCCGCCCAACGGTGAACCGTAGGGCTAGGAAATAGCGCCGGCTGAACCCGGCTTCGGAGCAGGCGTGCGTGGAGTTCATCGCATCACGGATGCGATGGACGCGGGAGGGCTTCTGTCGCCTTCGCCCATGCATCGCGTACCGGGCGTCAGCCGCATCCGTGAGGCGGCGCAATACAAGGCATCCTT
>JAADFV010000140.1 GCA_013152695.1 Chloroflexota bacterium
ACCTTGAGTCGGAGGCTTGGATAAAGGAAGTGTCGAGTTCTGACATGGTGTTGTTTCGAAAATGGGGGGATATGTGGCTCGTTGACGGCAGTGGGGAAGATTCTGTGGTTGTTACCCTGGACGTGTGTTTTCGTGCACCTCCCTAATTATGCCCCAGAGAGACGAGAATCGTCTACTTGTCTATGGGGCCAAGTAAGTTCCAACCGGCGAGGGGGTTGTTGTGTGCTTCATCGCATCACGGGTGCGATGAACGCGAGTGTCCTCCCACCACCGACGTTCGTCCTACTATCACCTTCCGGGCGTACGCCACAATAGGTGATGCGGCGCAATACAAGGCACCCTTGCCGATGATGTGCTCTACACCTGTCCATTGCCCTGATAGTGGACAGAACAAGCTGTTGCCGCTAGAATTACCGGTAATGAATCTTCATTTTGTTAAACTGGGCGGCAGCCTTATTACTGATAAGAATACGCCGATTACGCCGCGGCCGTTGGTGTTGCAGCGCTTGGCGCGCGAAATTGCGGCGGCACAGGTGGCTCGCCCTCACACGCGCTGGCTTATCTCACACGGCAGTGGTAGCTATGGCCATGTAGTTGGTAAACAGTATCGGACCAGGGCGGGTGTTAGGGATGAACAAGGCTGGCAGGGATTTGCCCAGACAGGCTACATCGCCGGCCAACTCAATCGTCTCGTCTTGGCAGCTCTGTTGCAAAACGGTGTAAGCGCTGTCAGCTTTGCCCCTTCCGCCCTCGTATCATGTGACGATGGGGAAATCACCTCATTTTTCCTGGAGCCGGTCAAGCGCGCCTTAGCGGCCGGCCTTACGCCGGTGCTTTTTGGTGATGTTGCCTTTGATCGCACCCGCGGAGGCACCATCGTTTCTACGGAGCAAGTGTTGGCCGCGGCTGCACTTGAGTTTCGTCCACAACACCTCACACTCGTGGGAAAAGTCGACGGTGTATTTGCGGCAGATCCCCTGCAAAACCCGCACCTCAACCCCATCCCTCACTTGAGCATCGAACAACTACCAGCCCTAATCCAGGCGTTAGGAGGCTCCCATGGTGTCGATGTCACGGGAGGGATGTTCAGCAAAATTCAGATCATGGCCGATTTGTTGCGCCAGCTACCTGACTTGACTGTGCATCTGCTCTCGGGAGAGATTCCCGGCCGGATGCAAACCCATCTCACTCACCCCGACCAGCCTCTCGGCACCACTCTGAGCGCGGTCTGATCCCGTATCTAGCTATGCTTTCTGCTGCTGTCATTATCGCCAACTGGAACGGCGCCCATCATCTGCGGGTATGCCTCCAAAGCCTGCGCCAACAAACTCATCCCCAATTCGAAGTGATAGTGGTGGACAATGGTTCAAGCGACGATTCGCTGGAAATGCTGGAACGCGATTTCCCCGAAGTCAAGGTTCTGGCCCTTCCCCAGAATTACGGTTTTGTCGTGGCTTCTAACTGGGGTGCAGCTCTGAGCACTGCCGATGTGCTGGTCATGCTCAATAACGATACGGAAGTGGAGCCGCAATGGCTGCAAGCCCTATGTCAGGCCCTAGAAGAGCATCCGGAAGCAGGCTCGGCTGCCAGCAAAATGCTGTTGTTCGATCGCCGGGACACATTGCACTCAGCCGGTGATGTCCTCGACGCTGATTTCATGCCCCAAAATCGGGGTGTGTGGGAAATTGACCAGGGTCAATATGATGAAGATCGTTGGGTATTTGGTGCTTGTGGCGGTGCAGCGGCTTACCGGCGTCAGGCCTGGGAAGAGGTGGGAGGTTTCGATGACCGTTTGTTCATGTATTTAGAGGATGTCGACCTGGCCTGGCGTTTGCAAAAAGCGGGATGGAAGTGTATTTTCGTGCCCGAAGCACGTGTTTATCACCACCTCAGCGCTACAGGGGGCGGTGTGATCGCCAGTTACTATGTTGGACGTAACACGTTGTTGCTGCATCGACGCCATTTGACGGGGGCACAATGGCGACAGCATGGTTTCGCCGTGGTGCGCGCCCATATCCGTGTGGCGTTCGATGCGTTACGCGCCTGGCGAGGGGCGGCAGCGCGAGCGCGTCTGCGCGGGATATGGCATGGCATTTGGGGCCTGGAAGGACGCCGGCATGATTGAAAGAGGGATGAAACTCAGCGCTCAACCTATCGACTTGGACTGGCACAGATGTTCGGCTATAATGACAGCGTTTCACCTTCTCAGAGAGCCAACACTATGACGGACCCCCGCCCAATCACTCCCGAACATCAAGCTGGAGACAGTCTCGATACTGCCTTACGTATCAAAAGGCTAAAGGAACTTGTCGGCCAGGATAAGGTTCGCAATAACCTCGAGATCTTGCTCGAAGCCGCGAAACAACGCGGTGATAGCCTGGATCATATCCTTTTGTACGGTCCGCCAGGCCTTGGTAAGACCACGATTGCCCATATCGTCGCCAACGAGATGGAGGTCAATCTCAAAGTAACGGCAGGCCCCGCCATTGAGCGGGCAGGAGACCTGGCAGCCATTCTTACGAACTTACGCAAAGGCGACATCCTCTTTATCGACGAGATTCACCGTTTGGGCCGGGCTGTGGAAGAAATCCTCTATCCGGCTATGGAGGACTTCGCCCTGGACATTATCATTGGTAAAGGCCCCAGTGCCCGTAACATCCGCCTCAAACTTCCTCACTTTACCGTCATTGGTGCTACGACCCGGCTTGCCCTGTTGACTGCGCCTTTGCGAGCACGTTTTGGCGCGGTCATGCGCTTCAACTATTACGATATCACGGCAGTCGAGCACATCATCGAACGGGCCGCAAACCTTCTATCTGTGCCCTACACGCCGGCCGGCGTCCATGTGATTGCCCTACGGGCGCGAGGTACACCGCGAGTGGCCCTACGCCTTTTTCGTCGCGTACGTGATTACGCGCAAGTACGTGCCGATGGCGAAATCACGGAGGAAGTAGCGATCGCGGCCCTGAGTTTACTCGAGATCGATGCCCAGGGGCTGGATAGCCTAGATCGCCTCGTGTTAGAATCTATCATCGTGAAATTCGGGGGTGGCCCCGTCGGTCTCGAAACGATCGCCGCCAGTGTCAGCGAAGAATCAGACACCATAATGGATGTCGTCGAGCCTTACCTCCTGCAGCTTGGTTTTTTGGAACGTACCCCCCGCGGCCGTATAGCCACCCCCCGCGCTTACGCCCACCTGGGCCTCCCCCTGCCGCAAAGCGAAGAGGCATCGCTTCCTGCAGATCAACCCTCGCTGTTCGACACATAGCATCATGAAACCACGCATTGGCTTCACCTCACGCGAAGCAAACAGACAATATTTCATCACCTGGCAACGAGATTATTGGTTTTCTATCCGACTGGGTGGAGGCGAACCTGTTCGTCTTTATCCTGAGGTGGTGAAGGACGCCGATGAGGCTCTCGCTCAGCTCGACGGCCTCCTTCTCACCGGAGGTGGCGATGTGGATCCGCAAATTTACCAGCAAGCCCTCAACGGCACCGATCCCCACACCATCTATCCCGAACGCGATCGTATGGAAATGGCCCTGGTGCAAGCGGCCATTGCCCGCAATATGCCGGTATTCGGCATCTGCCGCGGTATTCAAGTGATCAATGTGGCCCTGGGAGGCGGGCTTACGCAACATATCGAGGGCCATACTGGCAAGAACAATACCTTCGATGCTCCCCGCCCCCACTCCGTGACCGTGCGTCCCCACAGTCTCCTCGACCGCATTATGGACTCGGGACTCACCATTCAAGTCAACTCCTATCACCATCAAGCTGTGTGTTCCCATGACCTGGCCGACGCGCTCATCGCCACAGGGATTGCCAGTGATGGCGTGATCGAGGCCTTAGAGCATCCTGTGCATCCCTGGCTGCTGGGTGTACAATGGCATCCAGAACGTCTTTACGAACTCGATGCCAGCCACGAACGCCTGTTTACGACCTTTGTGCAAGCAGCACACCATTACCATCTCAGCCGATCTCCCGCTTAGGACATTCATTGAATATGTCCGCACTCAATTTAAACACCCCCTTGCGTACTTCAGATTTCGATTACGAACTTCCCCAGGAGCGTATTGCCCAGACCCCCATCGAACCGCGCGATCGAGCGCGGATGATGGTACTTGACCGCGCCAGGGAGGAAATCGCGCACAAGCACGTCTTTGATCTGCCAGAATACCTGGATGCAGGCGATTTACTCGTGCTCAATGACACCCGTGTCATCCCCGCCCGACTTTACGGCCACAAGGAGACGGGGGGGCAGGTCGAGATTTTTCTGATTAAACCTCTCAGTGCAGATAGCTGGGAGGTGCTGGTACGGGGCAAAAATCTGGGGCCGGGAAAACGTATCCATTTGGGGCAAGTTGGTAGTCAGGAGATATGGGCAACAATAAGCGAAGATCGTGGCGGCCCTTTACGCACCGTCATCTTTTCGGCACCGGTGGAGAGCTGGCTACAAGAACTGGGACACATCCCCTTGCCCCCCTACATTCACGAAACACTCTCCGATCCTGAACGCTATCAAACCGTCTTCAGTCGCTATGAAGGCTCTGTAGCCGCGCCTACCGCCGGCCTGCACTTTACCCCCGACCTCCTTCTCGAACTGCGGGCCAAGGGCGTACAATTTGCCTACGTCACCCTCCATGTTAGCCTCGATACCTTTCGACCCGTCAAGGTGGACGATCCCCGCCAGCATGACATCCATAGCGAATGGTTATCGTTTAGTGCGGATACGGCGCGGCAGGTCAATAATACACGCTTGCAGGGCAAGCGCATCGTGGCAGTGGGTACGACCAGCGTCCGAGCCCTGGAGACGGCGGCAAAAATCGCCTTGGGGCTCGCTCCATGCGATCCTGCTCCCGAGAATCTGGTCTGTGGTTGGCAGACCACCGCTGCCTGGACGGGTGAGACGGATTTGTACATCCTTCCCGGTCACCACTTCCGTGCCGTCGATGCCTTGCTGACCAATTTCCATCTTCCCCGTTCCACTTTACTCATGCTGGTTTCAGCCTTTGCCGGGAAAGAGCTGGTCGACCGCGCCTATGCTGCGGCTATTGCAGAACAGTATCGATTCTTCTCCTTTGGCGATGCCATGCTCATCCTCTAACTCGAGCATTCCTTTTCCTCCATCCTTCCACCTTACTCAGGCGAAATGACCATGTCGGCTACTTCCTCATCCTCTCGTCCCACCTTATCTGTCGTAGCTCCCGTCTACAACGAAGAAGCCATTCTGCATGAACTGTATCGGCGTACACGCGAGACTCTGGATGCCCTCGGTTTAACGTGGGAGCTCATTCTTGTCAATGATGGCAGCGTCGATCGTTCTCTCGAGATTATGCAGGAACTGCACGAAAAGGACCCCCGCGTGTGTGTGATCAACTTCTCGCGTAATTTTGGCCATCAAATCGCCATCACTGCTGGCACCGATTATGCCCGCGGCGATGCCGTTGTCATTATCGATGCCGATTTACAAGATCCCCCGGGGCTCATTGCCGAGATGGTGCAAAAATGGCGAGAGGGATATGAAGTGGTGTACGCCGTACGCAAACAGCGCAAAGGCGAGAGTTGGTTCAAGCTCTTTACAGCCCGGCTCTTCTACCGTTTGATCAACCGTATCACCGGTTTTCAAATTCCTCTGGATACGGGCGATTTTCGCTTGATGGATCGCAAAGTGGTCGATGCCTTACGACAGATGCGCGAATACCATCGCTTTATGCGCGGCCTTTCTGTTTGGGTGGGCTTCAAGCAAACTGGGGTTGAATACGTGCGTGAGGAGCGCTACGCCGGCGAGACCAAATATCCCCTCAGTAAGATGCTGCGCTTTGCCCTGGACGGTATCACCTCCTTTTCTCATCTACCCTTACAACTGGCCACCTACCTAGGCTTCATCATTGCCGGAATCAGCGTGTTAGGCATCATTATCGCCATTATCCTACGTGTATCAGGTAGCCAGGCTTTCTATGGCCAGGCTACAACACTGGTTACCGTCCTCTTTTTAGGTGGTATTCAGCTCATCTCCTTGGGGATTATTGGTGAATACCTGGGTCGTATTTATAACGAGGTCAAGCACCGCCCTCTGTACATTGTCAGCGAGACGATCGGCTTTGATGATGAGTCACAACCCACTAAAACAGCACCCGTGGATGCTAGGATTGCGCAAGAAGGTGGGGACGAAGAGGCAGGGTAGCAGAGCGGGGTGAACGCTAGGTGGTTTTTTTCTCATCGCATCACGGATGCGATGGACGCGGGTAGGCTTCTGTTGCCTTCGCCCCTGCACCGCGTACCAGGCGTTAGCCGCATCCGGGATGCGGCGCAATACACCGCGCCCTCACCGCTACGCTTGCCCCTGGATATCACCTATGCAAGATACCAGCACCAGGCAGCATCCTTATTTGACGACAAAATCATTGTG
>JAADFV010000141.1 GCA_013152695.1 Chloroflexota bacterium
CCCCCACGCCGAAAAGCTGGCCCCGGCTAATCTGCAGGGGATGGCCCGTTGGCCTCTTCTTCACCAGATGCGCACCTACCAGGCGCTGAAGGACACGCCGGTGGTAATGAATACTTACAACACCGGCACGGGCAAGACACTCGCCAGTCTGTTGCATCTTTTCGACTTGCAGGGAACCGGGAAAAACGTTCTGTTCATCGCCCCCACTAATGCTTTACTGGAACAGCACGCCGAGGATATCGAGCAATTCATACAAGAAAACGGACTGGATTTTAAGGTGCTGCGCGTGACTGCTGCGTATGTGCGACAACTGGATGATTCTGGTCAACGTCGGGGGATGATCTTGCACAAGCTGCTCAGCAATTACCTGGCTTATGAACCGGACGAGGTGCGGCGGAAGCCGATCATCCTGGTGGTGAATCCCGACATCTTCTACTACGCCATCTTTGCCCGCTACCACCAGCACGATCAACGTAATCTGATGGAAGACTTCATCCTCCGCTTCGATTACGTCGTTATCGATGAATTTCACTACTACGACAGCAAGCAACTGGCCAATTTTCTTTTCGTCCTGGCGCTATTCGACCAATTTGGCTACTTCGATGTCAGTGATCGCCGCGTCTGTCTTCTTTCAGCCACCCCCTTGCCCTATGTGAGTGAGTATCTAGATCGGCTTTTTGGTGACCGCTGGCGCATGATCTCACCCAAAAACGAAGACTCCGAAGATGACGGCCTGGAAACCATCCCTTCGCTGGCGCCGCTGGAAGTGACCTTGCTGGAGGGAAGCATCGAGGAGTGGGTGAAAGCAGAGCAACAGACGTTGAGGCAATGGTTGGACGCTGGCGAAGATGGTGCCATCATCAGCAGTAGTTTGTGGCGCATCAATCAGTCTTGGCATTTGCTGCGGCCGTTGCTGGGTGAGGAGCAGATGGGGCGTATCACAGGCCCCGAACCGGCTGAAGCCCGCCAAACAGCTACGGCCAGATCGCTCATCCTGGCCAGTCCCACCGTGGATATTGGCTACAATTTTGTAAAAAAGAACAAGGAGCGCCAAAACATCGATTTCTTGGTGTGCGATGCCCGCTACCGTGATGGCTTGCTACAGCGCATTGGCCGGGCGGGACGGGTGCTGGGGAAGCAAGAGACAGATCGGGCCAGTCATGCGGTGGCCCTGCTGCCACCCGAAGCCGTTGCCGATTTAAAAGACCTGGATGGCCGTACACTCACCCGGGAGCAATTCAACGAAGCCATCAATCAGTGTCCCTGCTTGCCCGCCAAACATGATATTACGTCCTACATCAACACCTATGCCATTATCGAAAACTTTTATCCCATCTTCAAGCTGGGGAGCATCATGCCTCCCGCGCTGCACAACGAACTCGAAGCGCTTTATGAGCGGGTGCGAGACGTATTCGCCCCTCACAGCAAACACACCTATCGTGGCCTGAAGTCATTTTACTTCAAGTATCAGTTCAGGGAACAATGGTTGCGTGATGCCAGGAAAAATGGCGTTCCGATGAATACCAGGACAGCCGAACACGTAGCCGATTGGCTGGTTTGGCTAGACCCTGAGAGTGGACATATCGTTCCTTCCGATTTGGTCGAGTATCTCCCAGGATTGCTCGGAGATGAGGAACAAAGCCAGGGGGTGATCGCCTTTGTGCAAAGCCAGGTGGCGCTCATGGCGGCTTACTTCAATTTTCGAGATTCGTTTCAAAGTCCTACCGCGGCAATTTACGATCCACAACATCTTCTTTCCAGCGAAGATGTCAACACCTACGATTTGTTTCATCTCTTTACCCATTTTGATCTGACGCCCCAGACCCGTGGGCAGTGGAAGGATGTGGCGCAAGTCCAGCACACGCCCAAAACCGACTTTTTCTATCGGATTCGCGGCTGGCGCGAGGAAAAACTGGTCATGCGTTTTGCCTATGACGCCCAAGAAGAGGAACAACATACTTTTATGCAACGGTGGTGTGATATCCCCGTCGGCATCTCGGGCCTTAAGATTCGTGCTGGGCTGCGCGGGCAAGGCATTCTGGCGGGGGCGCTGCCACCCGATGTCGCCGATGCCATCGCCGAGCAAACCATTGTCTCGCTCATCATTCCCCCTGCTCGGGCAGGAATCGCCATCAGTCGTTTGAAGGGTACTTCTATTTGGTCTCACCCCCTCACCGTTCATTTCCCCGACAGTACAGTGGATGAAGGCTACCGTAGCTTCTTTGGCAAAGCCGCGTTCATGGCCCACGCCGAACTCGCCCCCGCCCTGCACGCCCACCAGGCCCGCACTGCCCGCGCCCCCATCATCCTCTGAACCGCGATTATGCCGCCACTTTCGGGGCGCCGGTGTTCTTCGGCAAGCGAGCGATAACGTCAAGATACCACCACCAGTGTTCGGGAGGCACCTTTTCCTCTCGTCGCCATCGTTCTAAATCGGCAATACCTTGAATGGATTCGAAGAATTGATCCGCCTGCCGTAGCAAGATTTTATCGGCTGTGGCCAACTGCTCCCGTTGTTCTCTAGAAAGCTCGTTTTCCAAACGCGCCAGCTCACTGCGGATTTGCAGCATATTCAACTGTTCCATGCCGCTAACGTCGGGGAAACGAACATCCACTTCGTATGCAGATAGCAGACCTTTGATATCTTTCATGATGATAAAACCTCCGTCAATGAACCGATTGGTTCAAAAGCTGATTTGCTCAAATAGTGTCGTGGATTTTCGACCACAAAGGCGCTTTCCATCCAGCCATTCATATCGAACATGACCAACCAGGTCTGAGTTCGGATAACAGTCATAACGACAACATAAGGCGTATCTTGATGCCAATAGAGATAAACCCATGCATCTGGATGATATAAGACGTCCTGAATGATGCGCTCATAATCATTTGCCGTTGCCTGTTGAGGAAGATGTCCTCGCATCTTGCGTTTTTTCAGATGCCGGGACAGGCTTCCAGGCCGCCAACGTATTTCTTTCCGAATCCGTTGAATGACATAAAGGATTTCTGAACGCAGTACATCCATAAAACGATTTTACCGTCAAACGCCATTTTGTGCCAATGATATCCCTGAAGGTTGACGAACCAGTGAGCGCAACGATCCGTTCCCTTCAGTGACAGCCTTCCAACCTTACACTCCCAACATTTTCCATCATGCCTACTTTTTACGCCCTCCTCATCCATCTGCAAGCCATCCGAGACGCCTCGCTGCCCATGACGCAGGGGCATCTTTCTAACGCCGCCTTCTATGCCCTGATTGACGCCGTGCGCCCGGAATTGGCCGCACAACTGCACGACCGCAAAGGTCGTAAACCGTTTACACTGTCTCCGGTGTGGGGGCTGCCGCCAGCACACAAGGGCAAGCATCAATTGCGGGCGGGCCAGCAGGCGCGCTTGCGTCTGACGCTGCTCGATGCGGCGTTGTTTCAGGCATTCATGCAAAAGCTGCTGGCCGGGCCGGGGCAGCGGATTCGCTTGGGGCAGGCCGAGTTCCTCATTACCGAGGTGCGGGGGACGCCGGAGGGCAGTGAATGGGCGGGATATACGACGGCGGCGGAGTTGGAACGAAAGGCGGGTGCAGAGACGACTCGGTTGACGCTTCAGTTCAGGTCGCCGACGGCGATCGGTGTGGGCAGAGCAGATTCGGGTAAATCCAGGAATGAGACGTTGCCGATTCCCCGTTTCGTGTGGGCAAGCTTGCGCGGGAGCTGGAACAAATTCAGCGGTCAGGAAATACCCCAAGGATTTGAAGATTGGGTGGAGACCAATGTCGTGACCAGCCGGATCGATAGCTGGCAGACGGCGGTGTTTCGCTACAAAAAGGGCATCCAGGTCGGCGGTTACGGCCAGGTGACGTACGATGCGCTGGATGCGGCCCCAACGTTTTTGCGTTGGTGGAATCTGCTGGCCGACTTCGCTTTCTACAGCGGCGTGGGCGTGAAGACGGGCATGGGCATGGGCGTGGTGCGTCGGCTGCATAAGGAATGAGGCGGAAAGATGAATGACGACTACCTCCCCATCAGCATGCTCAATCAACTGGAATACTGTGAACGCCGCTTCTGGCTCATGTTCGTGCAGGGCGAGATGGCAATCAATGCGCCCGTGCTGGAAGGAACCTATCAGCATGAACAGGCCCACACTGTTGGCGCCCACCGGGAGCGCGGCACCACCAGCTATCGTCGTGTCTACGTGTGGTGCGACCGCCTGCACATCATCGGCTTCACTGATGTGGTCGAGGAACAGGATGGCAATCTGATTCCCGTCGAGTACAAGCATGGCAAAATGGGCAAATGGCTCAACGACCACATCCAACTCTGCGCCCAGGCTATGTGTCTGGAAGAACGCACCGGCCAGACCATCTCTGGCGGCGAAATCTTTTATTGGCGCTCGCGACGGCGCGTCCAGGTGGACATGAACATAGAACTGCGCGCTCGCACCGAAGCTGCCATCCACCGCGCCTTTTATCTACTGGAACACGACACAATGCCTGCACCCATTGATAATGACACCAAATGTCGGGACTGCTCTCTGGAACCCATCTGTCTTCCCCGCGAAGTGCGTCTGCTCGGCAAAGTGCAGGGAGCGACGGCCAGGCATCGGTGAACGATCTATGATGGTGGCTTTCTCAGATGACTGGTCATCACCCCTGACTCCTACCCATGACAACCCTCTATCTCACCGAACGCGGCTCCTATGTCAAAAAAGATGGCGACACCCTGGTGGTGTATCTGCCTGCCAACGAAGCAACCCAAACGCCCAAACGCAAAGTGCGCGTGCCTCTGATGAAAATCAGTCAGGTCGTGATTTTCGGCAATACCAGCCTCAGTACACCTGTGATCAGTAGTATCCTGGAACAAGGCGCCGAAGTCTGCTATTGTAGCCAACACGGACGTTATCTGGGTCGCCTCAACAGTCCCTTTAGCAAGAACAGCCTGATTCGCCTGGCGCAGCATCAGGCCCATCACGATCCGCAGCGCGCCCTCATCCTGGCCAAAGCCTTTGTGCGCGGCAAACTGGCTAACATGCGGGCCATGCTATTACGAGCCAATCGTAAACGTCAGGATGAACGCATTGCTCTGGCAACGGAAAGCATCGGGAACGTTATCAGCCAGGTGCAGGCGCTAAGCCCGAACCAGGCTACCCGTCCCGATCCATCCCGACCGCAGAAAAACACTCGGTATGGCACCTTGTTGGGCCTGGAAGGTGCGGGTTCTGCGCAATACTTTCGCGTCTTTGGGTGCCTGCTGAAAGGTGATTGGGATTTTCGGCGCCGACAACGCCGCCCCCCCAAAGATGCCATCAATGCCCTCCTTTCCTTCGGTTATGTATTGCTCATGAATCAGGCTGCGACTGCGGTCAATATCGTGGGCCTGGATCCTTTCGTGGGCTATTTGCATTCGTCTCAATACGGCAAGCCTGCCATGGCTCTGGACATCATGGAACCATTTCGTCCCCTGGTGGTAGACTCGGTGGTGATGACGCTGATCAACAACGGCATGATTACCCCAACCGATTTCATCGACGAATTAGGCGCATGGCGTCTTACCGACCGCGGACGGCGCACCTTTCTGCAAAAATACGAAGAGCGCCTGAATACTGAGATCAAGCATCCCACCTTTGGCTATCGCGCCACCTATCGGCGCTGCCTGGAACTGGAAGTGCGCTTGCTGAGTAAATGGCTCAGCGGCGAACTGCCCGACTTTCGTGTCTTCACTGTCAGATAATCATGGCCTCCAGAAGAAATAAACGCACGCTGTACGTGATCGCTTACGACATCGCCAACGACCGTCGTCGCACCAAAGTGCATAAAACTCTGAGCGGTTTTGGTGAGTGGACCCAATTCAGCTTGTTCGAATGCTACCTCAACGACAAGGAGGTGCTGCAATTGCGGCAGCGCCTGGACAAACTGCTGACGCCCAAGGAAGACAGTGTTCGTATCTACCCTCTGTGCGCAACTTGCGAATCTAAGGTAGATACGATAGGATCGGAGAAGCCGTGCCAGAAAGAAACGATTATCATTTGATCCCGAGCACTTTTTTTGCGTTGTCGACTTGCGAGCGGTGAAGCACCTGGCCAAACCCCCTGACCTGCTCGCAAGCGTGCAGTCAGGTCGAATACAGGTGTTTGGGCCGTATTACCGATGTCAACTCTGGCATTATGAACGGTATTGCCGGTGGCGGTCAGTGAATACGAAGCTGTTTTCGAGCGCAAAAACCCTCCTGCTCGCAATCATCGTCACGGTGGCGGCTCCAACCCACTTTTCAGTTATAAACGAGGTGATAATGATGATAAGGTGGTTAGTTTTACCCACAAATCCTGCCTTAGACAGCCTGGAATGTTTAGCTTATCCCTGGCAGACGAGAGCAGCCTAACCCCACAGAATCCCGCCTGAGGGATTGAAACTTCA
>JAADFV010000142.1 GCA_013152695.1 Chloroflexota bacterium
AGGATTCCTGCAGTTCGGCCACCCATTCACGGGCAATGGCAAGGGGGGGCAGGTCAGGTTCGGGGAAGTAGCGGTAATCGTGGGCCGACTCTTTGCTGCGTTGTACATAGGTACGACCTTCATGTTCCAGCCAGCCCATCGTCACTTGCTCGACCTCACCGCCTGCCGCCAAGATGGCCGTTTGCCGTTGAATTTCGTATTCGAGGGCATTACGCACAGCGCGAAAGCTGTTGAGATTCTTGATCTCGACCTTGGTACCATATTCCGAGCTGCCACGCGGTCGTAAAGAGAGGTTGGCTTCCATGCGCATAGCGCCTTTTTCCAGGTCGCCACTGCTGACACCAATGGCGATGAGGAGCTGACGCAGGCGGGTGAGGTACTCGTTGACCTCGTCGATAGAACGGAGGTCGGGTTCGGTCACAATTTCGAGAAGAGGGACACCGGCCCGATTGAGATCGACGAGACTGACGCCGTTCTGATGCACGAGTTTGCCGGTGTCTTCTTCGAGATGTGCCCGCGTAATGCCTATGCGTTTGCGCCCTCCCTTTACATCGATATCGATCCAGCCCTCGTAGCAGAGAGGAAGCTCGTACTGGCTGATCTGGTAGCCTTTGGGCAGATCCGGGTAGGTGTAGTTTTTGCGCGCAAAAACCGCTTCGCTACCGATGGTACAATTGAGGGCGAGGCCGGCGCGGATGGTCTGGGCCACAGCTTCACGATTGATCACAGGTAACATGCCGGGCATGGCCAGGCAGACCGGACAGGTATGCGAGTTCGGTTCGGCGTCAAAGACATCGGCGCTACATGCACAAAACATTTTAGATTGGGTGATAAGCTGGGCATGTACCTCCATGCCCACAACAAGTTCGTATGCTGAGCTCATGCTGTTTTTATATCAGGAAGGGGAGGCAGATTGCGTGTCAGGGTCCAGGCATCGTTCTTCACATGATAGATAAGTTCGACGCGACCCAAGGATTCGAGCTGAACGCGGAAATGTAAGGCCATTGGGGTGCGCCAGCTTCGCTCGACCTTCATAACATCGAGGCGTTTATCCTGCCAAAGGATGGAGATGGGATGGTCGGGATAGCTGGCACCGGCATAGGCGCTGACACTAACGGGAAGGGGGGCTTCAGTCGACATGGGCTAAGGGGGGTTGCCGTAAATAGTGTTGGGTCGCCTGTTCAAAGGCGTAGGCGATTCTCAGGATGGTGCTTTCGGCAAAGGGCTTGCCGATGATTTGCAGGCCAACGGGCAGGTCCGCACCCTCTTCACGAATGAAGCCGGCCGGCACGGAGATGCAGGGAATACCGGCCAAAGCGGTGGGGAGGGTGAGGATATCGGTGAGGTAAAGTTCGACCGGGTCGCGAGGAGATTCGCCGATCTTGAAGGGAGGGATGGGGACGACGGGAGCAACGAGGGCGTCGTAAGAGGTAAAGGCCTGCTCAAATTCCTGGCGGATAAGCGTGCGTACTTTCTGGGCTTTGAGATAGTATTCGTCGTAATAGCCGGCAGAAAGGGCGTAGGCGCCGAGAATGATGCGGCGTTTGACTTCGGGGCCAAAGCCCTGCCCCCGCGTCTGGCGATAATTCTCCCACATGGTTTCGGCCCCGGCACTGTAGCCAAAACGTACGCCGTCGTAACGGGACAGGTTGGCGCTGGCCTCGGCTGTAGCCACAAGATAATACACGGGCATGCCGTGGCGGGTGGTGGGAAGGGACATCTCCTCGACTTCGGCGCCGAGATCACGCAAGGTGCTCACAGCTTTGAGAATGGTTTCGCGGATGCCAGGGTGCATCCCTTCCGTGAAGTATTCGCGGGGTAGACCAAAGCGCATGCCACGAATATCAGGGACGAGCGCAGCTTCGTAATCAGGTACATCCACAGGCATGGTCGTACTGTCGCGTGGGTCAAGACCGGCGATAGCTTGCAGAAGGATGGCATTGTCACGGACATCTTTGCTAATCGGGCCGACCTGATCGAGAGAGGAGGCAAAGGCAACCACACCCCAGCGCGATACTCGCCCATACGAAGGCCGCATCCCCACCATATTCGTCCATGAAGCCGGTTGGCGCACACTTCCGCCTGTATCTGTGCCCAAGGCGGCGACGGCCTCGCTCGCGGCCACAGCCGCAGCAGAACCACCACTGGAGCCGCCTGGCACACGCCGCAAATCATAGGGATTGTGCGAGGTGAAATAGGCAGAATTCTCCGTGCTCCAGCCCATGGCAAATTCGTCGGTGTTGGTCTTACCCAAAAAGACGGCGCCCCGCTGGCGCAGTCGTTGGCTCACCGTGGCTTCGTAAGGAGGCCTGAAGTTCTGCAAAATTCGGGAGGCGGCCGTGGTAGGCATACCCTTGAGAGTAATCATATCCTTGATCGCCAGGGGTACCCCTAAAATAGGATTGTCTTCACCTTCAGCACGGCGCTTGTCTGCTGCCGCTGCCTGTTCCAGCGCTAAATCAGGAGCAACATGCAAATAGGCTTTTACCTGGTCATCAAGGGCCTCAATACGGTCGAGATAAGCTTGCGTAAGTTCCACCGAGCTAATCTCACCCTTTTTGAGAAGTTGATGGCTGGCATGGATGGTAAGGGTAGTGAGGTCAATCATTGACTGCCCTCCAACACGGCATGGACTTTGAAGTAGGAACCTTCACGGTCGGGGGCGTTGGCCAGCGCATCCTCGACAGGCAAGCTCGGTTCGGCTACGTCGGCGCGCATGACGCTGCGTAGGGGCAAGACTGTCGCGGTGGGTGGAACTTGCGAAGTATCGACTTCTTGCAATTGCGCCGCATAATCGAGCACCGCCGAAAGCTGGCTGGCAAAAAGGGCTATCTCCTCGTCAGTCAGGTGCAATTTGACGAGCTCGGCCACATGTTTGACTTCTTCACTGCTAAATCGGGTCATCGGTAGAAAAGTAGGGGGTAAACTGATAGATGGATAGAGTTGTTAGCTGGCAGGCATTATAGCACGGCCAGGGCAAAACGCCACGAGCTTTGTGCCAGGTGCTGCTCAAGTACGATATTCACCATTGATGGTGACATATTCGTGGCTGAGATCGCAGGTCCACACCGTAGCACGACCGGGGCCGTCCCCCAATTTGAGCTCGATGAGGATTTCGGGTTGGGCAAAACGCTGGGCCGCGTCTGCTTCCTGGTAAGGGAGAGGAGTGCCGGCTGCAAGTAAGCGCAAAGGAGGAAGCATGCTTTGCGCCTCGGTTCCGCCGCTAATGGCCAGGGTGGCGGCAGCCGGATCAAAGTCTACGCCGCTGGCACCGGCGGCAGCGAGAATACGCCCCCAATTGGCGTCTCCGCCATAAATGGCAGTCTTGACAAGAAGGGAGGTGGCGATAGTATTGGCGACACGATGCGCGGCTGTATCATCGCTTAGGCCTGAAACATCGATGGTGACAAACTTGCTGGCGCCCTCGCCATCGCGCACGATGGCTTGAGCCAGAGAAATGGCAACCTCACTTAAAAGATTGACGAAGGCAGTGCCAGCGGGAGAGTCGAGACTGCTGATGGCTGTCTGGCCGGCCTCACCGTTGGCCAAAACGGCAACTGTGTCGTTGGTGCTGGTGTCACCATCCACGCTAATGCGATTGAAGGACTGGTCTGTGACAAGGCGCAGGGCTTTCTGTAACGCCGCGGGAGTGATGGCAGCATCCGTAACAATCACAGCAAGCATGGTGGCCATGTTGGGATGGATCATACCTGCCCCTTTGGCAAAACCGGTAACAGTCACTTCCTGCCCCCCCACATCTGCCTGAGCCCAGGCAATTTTTCGACGAGTGTCGGTGGTCATAATCGCGCCTGCGGCCGCTTCCAGATCAGAAGGAGCAGAGCCAAGCTGCTGTTGCAGCGCCGGTAGGGCGGCCTCGATACGAGCAAGGGGAAGGGGTTCGCCGATGACACCGGTCGACATCACCAAAGCTGAATGCTCAGGCAAGCCCAGGGTCGTCTCCAAAGCTTCGGCACTGCGACGGGCCCGTTGTAGACCCTCCTCACCGGTGACAGCGTTGGCAATACCGCTGTTGATGAGCACGGCCCTGATGGCCGTGTTATTGCGCGCCAGCAGGGCACGATCGTATTGCACAGGAGCAGCGGCGTAGCGATTCTGAGTAAAAACTGCGGCAGTTGTACAAGGGGTGGCACTGTAAACCAGAGCCAAATCAAGAGCAGGGGCGGGCTTGATGCCAGCATGAACACCGGCAAACTGAAAGCCACTTGGTAATTTGAAAATGTCCATTATTCCTTCCAAAATAAAAAGAACTGGAGGCACGTAAGTGTTCCTCCAGTTGCATTGTAATGGACATATTCGATGTTGTAAACAACTGCCTACTCAGGCATCCAGCCACCGCTCAATCCGGCTGGCGAAAGCAGGGTAACCCTGAGCGCCGACCACCCGATCGACTTCTTTGCCATCTTTGAAAAAGAGCACGGTGGGAATGCCCATAATGCCATAACGCCCAGGCGTGACAGGATTATGATCGACATCAAGCTTGGCCACAACCACGCGGCCGTCATATTCTACTGCCAGATCTTCGATGGTCGGGGCGATGACGTGACAGGGACCACACCATTCTGCCCACAAATCGACAATCGCCAGTTTATCTGCTTTGAGGATTTTTTCTTCGAACTCAGCATCGCTGATGTGAATGGGCTTGGGCCGGTTGGGATCATCGGTTTGGGGGTGTCGGGGGGCGGGACTGTTGCTGCCAAAGAGTTTCTTTACAAAAGACATATTTATCTCCAGGTGGTTAAGGATGTTGAATTCGTGTTGGGGAACGTATCGCCATTCTATGATGTGCTGAACAGCGAAAAAGTTACATCTGTGCTCATGTAATCTGCGGAAGGTGTATGCCGTTCAGGCCTTGGTGGCAGATTTTTGTAGGAAAATGAAACGAAGATGAGCGGTACCCTCTACCTTGCCACACATGGTTCAATAGACAAAATCGCGCAGGTTGTAGGGCACGCGTTTGGGACCGGTGGGAGGAGAAGGAAGCGTTAGGCCGGCACGGATCGCTTGTTCCTGCGCCTCGATCCTGGCTGGAGTGGGCGGTTCGATCCCTTCGGCGCGGGCAATCGCCTCGTAGGGTGCGCCTGGATCTGCGACAAAAGGACTGAAGTAGATGATGTCGTGTCTATCCAGAGGCATGGCATTGAGGACAGCAGCGGTGTCGCGGCAGTGGCAATCATGAAAACGCTCGCCCCCTACCCCCGTCAACACGATCACACCCACCTGCAATCCGGCCGCCTTCATGCGCCTGACAGCGTCCAGCATCATCGCCGCCGAACTGGGCTTGCGCAACCAGGTCAGCAATGCCTCACAGCCACTTTCCAGACCGATGTAGACACGCCGCACGCCCCGCCGCCATAGCTCACGGAAATCCTCCACCGACTTGCGCTCGGCACTGAGACCATCGACAAAGGCGTAGATGCCTCGCATGCCGAGGGGATGCCGGCGCAACCAGGTATGCTGCTCTCGAGGAGGAAGATGTCTGGGCATCACCGTAAATGTTTGGGCGAGGACATCCAGCAAAGGCAACAAACGAGGTTGGGGCACAATCAAGGCATTGGCATCGGCGAGAAATATGCTGCGGCGCAGGAGAATGCCTTCACCAAAATAAGCCAGCACCTGTCTGATATGTTCGGCAAACTCAGGAGGACGCTTAATACGAAAAGGCCGGTCTCGATAGAGCGCGCAAAAAATGCAGGTGTTGAAGGAACAGCCTTCGGTGGCCTGAAGTACCAAGGCCTGGTATTGGTCGGGAGGGAGGATGGAGATAGGTTTGTAGACACGGTGAAAGGCGGCTACATCCGCGGCATAGTCGAATTGATAGGCGCGCCTAAGCACTTCTTTGAGCTCAGGCTCGCTTGCGACCGCCAGCAAAGGTTCGATCTCTTGACGCACTTCTGCCAAAAGCTGCTCGCACTCATCCGCAGGCAACCATTGCCGTTGCCGTGGCCCCCCGCGTGGGCGCCAACGTGCCAGGACGCGACCGTCCAGGCCCCGGCGTAAATGGCGCCCGGCACGAAAGGTGCTGATAAGACGACCGCTTCGGTCGAAGGTATCGACATGATCAGGGGCAAAAGAGAGGGTGAGGGCGTCAGCAAGACGGGCATGAACGCTTTGACTGGGTGCTGGTTTCAGATCAACCTGCATCGTCTTCTTCACCATCCTCTTCCTCTGTTCCTTCCTCATCCTCCTTTTCCCCACCCTTGAGCGCTTGCAGGCGGGCGTGCATTTCTTCCAGGGCGGCAAAGACACGGCCATTGATCGAATCGAGAGGATAGTGCCCTTCTTCGTCTGCCTCGCCACGTGGTAAACCGGTGAGTAACTCCAAAGCCTCGTCTACCGAAGCTACTGGATACAAATGAAACTGTCCTGCTGCTACGGCATCGACGACATCATCACGCAGCATCAAATGTTCGACATTGGCTTGCGGCAAAATAACGCCCTGCGTACCAGTCAGTCCTCCCAGGAGGCGGCAGGCATCAAAGAATCCTTCTACCTTCTCATTGACGCCACCGATGGGTTGGACATCGCCATGCTGGTTGATGGAGCCTGTCAGGGCCAGGTCCTGGCGCAGGGGTAAGTTGGCAATGGCAGAAAGAAGAACACACAATTCCGCCAAAGAAGCGCTATCCCCCTCCACCCCCGCGTACGACTGCTCGAAAACCAGCGAAGCCCGCAGGCTCAGTGGTTTTTCTTGGGCATAGCGCCCACTGAGGAAGGCACTGAGAATGAGGACGCCTTTGCTGTGAATAGGGCCGCCCAGCTTAACCTGACGTTCGATATCGACCACACCGCCGCGCCCCAGGGCTGTACGAGCCGTGATGCGGCTGGGGCGCCCGAAGACATAGTTGCCCAAGTCGATTACAGAAAGCCCGTTGATCTGGCCTACCTTTTGTCCTTTTACCGAAATAAGGATCTGACCACGAGCAATGGCTTCCTGCAGCCGTTCTTGATAGCGACTGGCACGATAGCGTTTTTCGTCGATAGCCTTTTGTACATCGTCGTACAGCACTAAATCATGACCCGCCTGGTCTGCCCAGTACGAAGCCTCAGTGAGAAGATCGGCGAGATCGCGAAAACGCGTGGACAGATGTTTCTGATCGGAGACAAGACGTGTGCTGTAATCCACTACGCGTGCTACGCCATCAGGACTGAAGTGCTTGAGATCCTCATTGCGACACAAGGTAGCAATAAACTGTGCGTATTCTTGTAGCGTTTTCTCTGAACGTTCCATACGATCATCGAAATCAGCCTGCACTTTGAAAAGCTCGTCGAAATCCTCGTCATAAGTTTGTAAGAGGTAGAAAAGCATGGTAGACCCGGACAAAACGACCTTGAGATCGATGGGAATAGGCTCCGGTTCCAGTACAGCGGTCGAGATCAGGCCCAGGGACTGGGCGTATTCTTCGACACGAACCTGTCCCTCTTTCAGTGTCCGCTTGAGTGCATCCCAGGACTGGGGCCGTTGCAGCAACGACATGGCATCCAGGACCAGGTATCCCCCATTGGCGCGATGCAAGGCGCCGGGACGAATCATCGTGAAATCAGTAAAAAGTGCGCCCATCACCGCCTGATGTTCGATACGACCGACAAGATTAGCGAAGTTGGGATTGGTCTCGTAAATCACCGGTGCGCCTTTGGCCTCAGCATTATCGACAAAGAGATTGATGCTGTAACGGCGTAAAAGTCCCTGGCTATTGGCAGCGCGCATGGCCGCCTGTGCCTCTGCGGTCTGGCCGTCATCTCGCTTGAAAACCTCGACATTGGCAACCAGGTCTTCGAACATGGCATCGAAATGCTCCAGCACCTCAGGCAGGTCTTCATATTGCTGTTTCAATTCCTTGATAGGATGCTCGATCGCAAACCGCGCAACACGTTCATCCAGTTGGGCGATTTCTTCGCGGGCATGACGCTCAACCTCGCGCATGGCGTTCATGGTTTTATCCACCTGTGCCTGCAACTTGACTCGTAGTTCCTTCAGTTTTTCTTTCTGCTCGTCCGTCAATTGCTCGAATTGCTCGTCAGTGATAGGTTTACCGGCCACGGCCGGCACCAACATAAACCCACCCGGCAGTCTGATCAAAGAAAAGCTGTACTTTTCCACCATTTCCGTCAGTTCTTTGAACATCTTCTCGTGCGCTTCTTTGACACGGGCGATGATTGCATCACGAGCATTGGTGTAATCTTCACTCTCGAAAGCTTCGGGAATTGTACGCCGCAAAAGTTTGAGTAGCTTTTCCAAATCATCGCGCAACACCCGCCCGCGCCCACTGGGAAGAGAAAGGACGTTGGGCTGGCTCGGCTCGTGAAAATTGTACAGATAAACCCAATCCCGCGCCGGGGGGCGTTTGGCCGCGTCCTGCTCGATAAAATGCCGCACCGCTGTCGATTTACCCGATCCCATGGGCCCCAGAACAAAGATGTTGTATCCCGTTGCTTCCAGACTCATGCCAAATTTCAGTGCCCGCGTGGCTCGATCCTGGCCGATGATACCCGCGAGATCGGGGAGATCGGCCGTGGATTTGAATGTAAACTGGGCGGGATCACACTGGATGCGAAGACGTTCGGGAGGCAGAGCGGCAACTGGATTCATGACAAAGCTCCTTGACAACGCTGTTGACAATGAATAATGATTGGCAAAGAATTATCGTCAATGATAAAGGGCAGTATTATCGTTCAATTGTTAGTTTAGCAGATTTCGCGTATTTTGGGTATGGGTACAGAGCAGATTTGACAGGCCAGCTATCCCCAATATCCCCCGAGACAATTTCACTTAATCACCCTAACCTGGACAAGCCAGAACCAAGAAGGCAAGACTGGGAGATGGGTAGAAGGGAGCTAAAATCCGACTAGAATGGTACTAAAACGGGGGTGTATCATCGGGCTCCGCCTCTGAGGGCTCCTCCACCTCCGGCTCTGAGATCAGTACCTCGCGACCACGCGTCCCCCCCCGGTCGGGACCGATCAGTCCATCTTCTTCCATCATATCAATGAGCCGTGCCGCGCGCGTATACCCCACGCGCAGACGACGCTGTAACAGGCTCGTACTGGCCCGCCCTGCCTCGGTTATGACGCGTACGGCTTCATCATAAAGAACATCCCGCTTACTCCCTTCCTCGACTTCAGCAATGATATCCTCCCACAAGGGCCTCTGTACAGCCGGACCCAACGTCCCCCCTTCTCCCGCACCCCCTCCATCCTGGGCACTCACGCCTGTCGCCTCTGATGCCTGGGGTGAACGTACACCCCCTAAACCGCGCCAATAGCGCACCAGGCGATTGACCTCGGTATCGGAGACAAACGCACCCTGCAAGCGTGCCAGCTTGGCGGAATCGGGCCGCATGAACAGCATGTCACCCCGGCCCAGCAGACGTTCGGCCCCCGGTGTATCCAAAATGACGCGAGAATCAATCTGGCTGGTCACAGCAAAAGCAATACGGGAAGGGAAATTGGCCTTGATCAGACCGGTGACAACATTGACGGAAGGTCGCTGGGTGGCAATAACCAGGTGGATGCCGGTAGCACGCGCCATCTGTGCCACCCGCACCAACGATTTTTCCACTTCATCGGGTGACATCATCATGATATCGGCCAATTCGTCGATGATGATCACGATGTAGGGCATCAGCCGTTTGCCCTCAGTCAGACGCCGCAAATTATACGCTTCGATATTGCGTGCGCCTGCTTTCGAGAGTACACGATAGCGATTATCCATTTCTTTGGTGGCCCAATGCAAAACCCCCACCACTTTGTCGATTTCCGTCACAACAGGCGCTACCAGATGGGGGATATCATTATAACCCGTCAGTTCTACCCGCTTCGGATCAACCAAGACAAAGCGCAGCTCATCGGGTGTGTACTGGAAAAGCAAAGAACAGATGACTGCGTTCACACAAACCGACTTTCCCGAACCCGTAGCCCCGGCAATCAGTAAATGCGGCATACGCGCCAGGCTCGCCGCCACGGCTGCACCCGAGACATCTTGCCCCAGACCGATGCGCAAAGGTGCCTGCAAGCTTTGAAATTCCTCTGATTCGAGAATGCTGCGCAGCGAGACCATGGTTACACTTTGGTTGGGGACTTCGAGACCGACAATGTCCCGGCCCGGCACAGGCGCTTCGATGCGAATGGGGGCGGCCGCCAGGGCCAAAGAGAGGTCATTGGCCAGAGCCTGGATTTTCTTGACACTGATTTTCATGCGCTTTTCTTCGCCGCGCACATTTCGTGTGATGTAGCCAGGGCGCAGACCAAATTGGGTGACCACCGGGCCTTTATTCACTTCCACCACCGTCACGGGAACATTGAACGAGTGCAAGGTGTCCTCGATAATTTTGGCGCGTTCCGCCAGATCTTCCTCGGTCAAATCAGCCGTACTGAAATCATCCAGGATGTTAGCAACCTCAGGAAGTCGCCAGGTGGTTTCTTCCCCGCCAATGATGCGGATGGTGGGCGGGGGGGTCTCGGTGACGACAGTGGCGTGAGCTTTATCGGCAGGAAGGCTGGATACCGGCCCATCCAAACCTACCTCGACCGCTAAAGGAGAAGCAGGTTTGCGGCGTTCTTGCCACCATGTTTTGATTCTTTCTCCCAGAGAGGGCTTATCTCGGACGACTCCCGCACGCCGTGCCTGCCATTTCTGCGGTAGGGAAGCCAAAAAGACGGTAAATGCTGTCAGGCTCAATAAGGCGAGGGCAAATAAATCATTGAGACTCATGCCGAGCAATAAAATAATGCCGAGCAAAGCCATGCCCAGCAAGGCTGTGAGAGCCAAAGCTGATCCGAACATTTCCACCAACAATTGACTGATCACCCACCCCACCCAGCCTCCGTAATCGCCCGGCAAAGTCCGCCCCAGAGGATCGATGGCTGCTGTGAGAAGATGAACCGTTGCTTGAAATACTGCCCAAAGTAACAAAAGCCCCAACAAACGCGTGATGGTAAAAGAACGAATCCGTTGATTACTGCGTAAATACAAATACAAACCTACGATAATGAGCATGACCGGCGTTACGTACACACCTACACCCACAGCCAGACTCAACTGCTGCAACCACCAGCCTGTAATCGAGCCCCGCTGGGGACTGAGCAAGGCCAGCGCTGAAAAAATACCCAATACAACCAACACAACACCCCACAAGGCGCCGTTGCTCACCACATTGAGAATTTGTACCCCAAGCGTAGGCTTTCGTCGCCGTCTACTTGTGGTCTTACGGCCACTTTTACTCGATTTTCGGCGTTTGTTCGCGGAGGACGAACTCTTACGCGTAGAGGGCCGGCGCGAACGGGAACGTTTAGTCATGACTCATACCAGGAAAGGGGAGAGCAGCAAGAACGATAGCTCATTTGTTCGCTGGCATTATACCACGGTATGCAAAACCAGGAAAATGGGCTGGAAGAAGGGCGACTGGAAGTCGCGGAGACAATTACGAAGTCTGCCTTCGCAGACTAAGTGCTAAAAAGGGTCTGGCCAAGCATGGAAGGGCAACATGCTTCGCAGGGGGCATCTGTCACCCTGAGTGAAACGAAGGGTCTAGCCGTGCATGGGAGCGCGAAGTGCCTTACCGGATTGGCTGGTATAGAGAGCAGTTTGGTATTAAGCAGCCGAACTTGTCGAGCCAAGTTCTGTTGTATTTTTCACTTGACACTTATCTTCGCATGCGAGTATAATCAATTCGCTTGCGTCGAGCCGTCTTGGCGCTGCACACCAGCTCAAAGGCAATTTTATCTGGGCTGAATAGTTTGCTCTATCGGCAAGGAAGCTGATGATTGAGCAACATAGTGCGTTTCCAAGAAAGGTTCGCCGCTCATTTTATTTTGACAGGCCTATTCACCCTTCATTATGATTCAGATTCAATAAGGAAATTAGGGTATGGCAAACGAGAATCAAGTTCCGGAAGAACTCCGCCAGAATGTCTTCATGACCACGGTAGACTTTCTGTATAACTGGAGTCGCAAGAACAGCATGTGGCCAATGTTTTTCGGCCTTGCTTGCTGTGCCATCGAAATGATCTGTACTGCCGCCGGTCGTTATGACATCTCCCGTTTCGGCATGGAAGTCATGCGTCCCTCACCACGGCAGGCCGATTTGTTGATTGTATCGGGGACCGTTACCAAAAAGATGGCACCTACCATTGTGCGCCTTTATAACCAAATGGCAGAACCGCGTTATGTCCTTAGCATGGGGGCATGTGCCACAGGCGGGGGGCCATTCAAAGAAGGTTACAATGTCGTATCGGGCATCGACAAGTACATACCGGTTGATGTTTACGTGCCTGGCTGCCCACCCACACCCGAAGCCCTACTCTACGGTATCCTCAAGTTACACGAAAAAGTGCAACAGCAATCAGTGCGTTCGGTGCCCTGGTATCGCAAAGAGACACCTCATGGCATCACCGTACCTGAACTGGGGCCCGACATCTTCTTACCCGATCGCGCTGCCGAAATCCGGCACATCACTATGCGCCCCGAAACCGTTGAGGAGAATGAATCATGACGGATGCAGTTGTCGATGCGCCCACCCTTCCCTATGCTGATGCCGTGCCCGGGGCAGTATTAGCAGCCGACGAATTCGGCATTCTCGTCAATCCCGAAAAACTGGTAGAATTCGCCCTCTATCTCAGAAACGAGGAAGGATTTGATTATCTTTCTGCTCTGACCGGTGTAGATTATCTGGGCTTCGAGGGGCGTACAGCCGAAGATCGTTTTGAAATCGTTTATCACCTCTTTAACACCAAAAAGGGTGGTGACGGAATTGTCCTCAAAGTGCGCTTACCCGAAAACGATCCCGAAGTCGCCAGCCTTGTAAAAGTCTATCCCGGTGCCGATTTGCAGGAACGGGAAGTCTACGATCTTTATGGCATTCGCTTCAAAGGCCATCCTCGCTTACGCCGCATCATCCTCTGGGAAGGCTTCAACGGCCATCCCATGCGTAAGGACTGGAAAGAATCCTATTACGAAGCTGAGCACAAGCCATTCAAAAGCCGCTGGCCCGAAGGTCACTTTCAGTGGGCTGAAGACCGCGTCCCCTGGGGCGACAATATCGATTATCCCAAGGGTTTCGATCCCGACACCTTCAAACCGACACCGCCGCCCCTACCTGTCATTCACGAACCCCCCAAAGAAAGCGGACACATCAGCACAGAACGCATTATTGTCAACATGGGGCCCCAGCATCCTTCGACGCACGGCGTGTTTCGCATGATCGTCGCCCTGGATGGGGAGACGGTAGTCGGCCTGGAGCCAGAAGTCGGCTATTTGCATCGCAATCACGAAAAAATTGGCGAGCGTAACACCTGGTTGGCCAACATCCCCTACACCGACCGTCTTGACTACCTTTCCAGCATGTCCAATAATTTTGGCTACGTGCTGGCAGTGGAAAAACTGATGGGTAACAAGGGTAAACCCCCCGAACGCGCAGAATATCTGCGCGTGATTATGGCGGAACTCACCCGTATCGCCAATCATATGTGGACCATCGGCTTCTTCCTTAACGACCTGGGCGCTTTCTACACCCCGGCCCTCTACGCTATCGAAGAGCGCGAGCTGATTCTCGATCTCTTCGAAGCTGTGTCAGGAAGCCGTATGATGTGTAACTACATGCGCTTTGGCGGCGTTGTCCGAGATGTAGACGAAGATTGGCTGAAAAGAGCCCGAAGCATCGTTTTCGACCGTCTGGATAGAAAAGTCGACGAATTCGACACCTACCTTACCGGCAACGAAATCCTCATGGCCCGATGTATCGGTGTGGGCTACCTCTCTGCCGAAGACGCCATTGCCCTCAGTGCCGCCGGCCCCGTCCTCCGTGGCTCCGGCGTCCCTTACGATGTGCGCCGTGCCCGCCCCTACAGCATCTATGACCGCTTTGATTTCGAAGTAGTTACAGATGACGGTTGTGATGTCTACGCCCGTTATAAAGTACGTTTAGGAGAAATCCGGCAATCTATTCGTATTCTCAAACAGGCGCTGGACCAACTCCCTGACGGCCCCATCATGAACGGTAAACCCGCTTATGTCACTCGTGTCGCTAAAGGCGAAGCATACGCCGCCGTCGAAGGCCCGAAAGGGGAACTTGGCTTCTACGTCGTATCCAATGGCACCGACAACCCCTGGCGTTATCACGTACGTGCCCCCTCCTACATCAATCTGAACAGCTTAGAACCTTCGGCCGTCGGTTACAAAATCGCGGACGCCATCATCACCCTTGGGGCTATCGATATCGTCTTAGGCGAAACCGATCGCTAACACATCCCGCTTCTCCAAAGGAACACAGCCCATGTATGGTATTGGCATACTTAAAGGCTTAGGCATTACTCTCCGCCGTACGGCAATGACATTTATCGATGATATGGCGCGCGTCCCATCACGGTACAAGGGCGCCATTGATACACAGATCGATACAAAAAAAGTCAAAATGGTGCATCAGCCCACAGATATCAAGGGCCTCTTTACCATCCAATATCCGGAAGAAAAACGGCAACTTCCTGAAAACTTCCGTTACATTCCCATGCTCCTTTACGACGAGGAGACCGGCAAGGACCGCTGTACAGCCTGCGGTATTTGCTCCAAAGTCTGTCCTCCCCAATGCATTTGGATTGTAAGAGAAACCAACGAGCAAGGAAAACCCGTTCCCCATCCGGCCGAGTACTACATCGACGCCAGCATCTGCATGAGTTGCGGCTTCTGCGCCGAATACTGTCCCTTCGACGCCATCAAAATGAATCATGATTACGAGATGGCGACCTATGACCGCTACCCCGGTCTGGTTTTCGACAAAGACGCACTCAGCGTCCCCACCAGCTACTACGCCGCCCTTTATCCCAAAGCCTGGGAAGCCGAAGAAGCTGCCCGTGCAGCCAAAGCCGCCAAAAAAGCTGCCCGTGCCAAAAGGTCTGCAAGCCGCTCCGGCCCTGCCAAAAAGGCAACACCTGCCTCCTAAGCAGAACCAGCCCTTAGTTACCGTCCCTTAAGGAATCCATCACAGCGACGGCATTCCCAAACAGACAGTTACGGAATGGCGCCAGAGACAATTTCTTAAGCCAAAATACCTGACGCCAAGCAGAAGAAAAGGAAACCAAGCTGTAAGTCATCCCCTCGACCCCAACGTAACCAAAGGATGCTCTCACAGGCTACCAAGAGCCGGGCTGTCGCTTGCCTACGATAGCCGCGGCTCTTTGTCATTCTATTCTTGATTCACATCCAGGAGTAAGATCATGTCAGTCCGCATCACCTATCACGGTCATGCCGCCATTTCCATCGACAGTGACGGCACAAAAATCTTGATCGACCCCTTCTTTACCGACAATCCCCTTGCCAAAATCAGCGCCGACGAGGTCGCGGCAGATTTTATTCTCGTCTCGCATGGTCACGGCGATCATGTAGGCGATACGGTGGCAATCGCCAAACGTACTGGCGCTCAGGTCATCAGTAACTTCGAGATCGTAGGCTGGTTGGGTCAACAAGGCCTGGAGAACCTGCATCCTCTTCACATCGGTGGCGGAAACCAGTTCCCCTTTGGCCGCTGCAAAATGACCATCGCTCATCATGGTTCCAGTTTGCCCGACGGCACCTACGGTGGAAATCCAGGAGGTTTTCTCCTCAAACTCAACAACGGTAAAACCATCTACTTTGCCGGTGATACCGCCCTGACCTACGACATGAAATGGCTGGCAGACGACAACGTCGATGTCGCCATTCTCCCCATCGGCGACAACTTCACGATGGGCCCCGACGATGCTCTCAAAGCTGTCCAGCTCATCCAGCCCAAGACTGTCATCCCTTGCCATTTTGGCACCTGGCCTTACATCGAGGTTGACGCCAAAGACTTCCAGACTCGCTGCCAGGCAGAAACCGAGGCCAACTGTGTGTTGCTGCACACGGAAGAATCCTTCGAAATCAACTAAACTAGTGGGCGTAGGCATTTCTGCGGAAACACCAATAATCCAACACACCACCTGACACCTCCTGCCAGCCCTTTCCAATCCTCATCTTTCCATGTACCCAAAAGCCGAAATACTTTTTCCCCCTGTCCTCATCCCCAACCTGCGCAATTTACGCGAAGAAGGTTGGGCAAAACTAGTGGATCGTGTTTCAAAACTACCTGAAACACATCCTGACACCCTGGCCTTCTGCCTGCTCATGATTCGCCTCGATGGCTGTCTGAAATGCTACAGTGGCAGCTACAAATTCATGCGCGGCTGCGAAGCGTGCGCTACGCAAAGTGTCACCCAATTCAAGGGTGACGAAGATGATTTACTGGCGCTGTACGAGAAGGCCCAGGCAGATATCCAAAACTATCTGGATGGTAAGGGCCCTCCTCGCGAAGAGGAAATCATCGTTACAAGCACAGAAGATGAGGAAGAGGAACAAGAGGCCATTCCCTAGTTTATGAATACCTACCGCAAACATATTGCCATCGTTGGTGCCGGTGTGGCTGGTCTCACCGCAGCATACGACTTGATCAATGCCGGATACCGTGTCACCATTTTCGAAGCGGCCCCCCAAGTTGGGGGCCTTGCCGCTGGTTTCAAGGCTTCCCATTGGGACTGGACCCTCGAAAAATACTACCATCACTGGTTCCAATCAGATAAACACATCCTCGGCCTTATCGCTGAATTAGGCTGGAGCGATCAAGTCCTCTTTCCGCGCCCTTACACCGTCGTTTACCAAAACGGCCGCTTCGAACCACTCGATTCCATCCCCGAAGCGATCAAATTTACCCTCCAGCACTTCTCTTTCCTCGACTTTGTACGTTTTGGGGCGGTGGGTGTGTATTTGCGCCTAACCCCCTGGTGGAAACCGTTGGAGCGGGTTACTGCCGATGCCTGGATGCGCAAATGGGTAGGGGAGCGCATTTATAATGCCCTTTGGCGTCCTCTTTTAGTAGGGAAATTTGGTGAAGAAAACCTGAATACCGTCAATATGGCCTGGCTGTGGGCACGTCTCAAATCTCGTACCACCCGCTTAGGTACCTTTGTGGGCGGTTTTCAAGCCTTTCTTGACAAACTCGCCCAACACGTGCAAGAAAAAGGGGTGCAAATCCACCTCTCTACAGCCGTTACCGCCATTCGTTATCAACAAAGTTCCACAGAGCCCCCCTGGCTCGTGCACACTCAGACAGGTGCCAACCGCTTCGATGCTGTTATTTCGACCAGCTCACCTTCGGCCATGCTTCACCTGACACCCGACCTCCCCCCCAGCTACACCGCCCAACTGCAGAATTTGCAATCCATGGGGGCAGTTGTCCTCGTTTTGAGCCTGAAACATCGTCTCACCTCCTATTACTGGCACAATCTTCCCAAAGAAGCAGGCTTTCCTTACCTGGCAATGGTCGAGCATACCAACTACATCGGCCCGGAACATTACGGCGGTGATCACATCATCTACTGTGGCGACTATCTCCCTCCCGAACACGAATACTTCAGCCTCAGCAAAGAAGAGCTTACACAACGGTTCCTCCCCTCCCTCAAACGTTTCAATCCTGATTTCGATTCCTCGTGGATCAAAGATAGCTGGCTGTGGAAAACACCCTACGCCCAGCCCATCCCCACCCTCAACCACTCCCAAAACATCCCCCCCGTGCGCACACCCTTGCCTGGCCTTTACTTCGCCAGCATGAGCCAGATTTATCCCTGGGATCGGGGCACCAATTATGCCGTCGAAATGGGTCGTAAAGTGGCCTCTTTCATTCTTGCCGATCTCCCGGCTTCCTCTCCCTCCGGGCAGGCGTAACGAAAACCCACCTTTCGACATCTCATTAAGAGCCTCACAGACTCTGCTCGCTGTTCGCGGGCACTGCAACATTGCAAAATAATACAGACCAAGGAAAACTCCATGCCAAACCAAGCCAATACCGATGCCGTCATGGCTGCTCTCAGCACCGTACAAGAGCCTGAACTCCACAAAGATTTGGTGACCCTGAACATGATTCATGATCTCCAAATCGAAGGCGAGACCGTTAGCCTGACAGTGATGCTTACCACACCGGCCTGCCCTCTCACAGGAAAAATAGAAAACGATATTCGTCAGGCCTTACTTCAGGTGCCCGGCGTCAAAAAAGTCGACGTTCACTTCGATGCCAATGTCCGAGCTGACAACCGGATATCCGGCCAGCTACAACTCCCCATCAAGAATATCATCGCCATTGCTAGCGGCAAAGGCGGTGTGGGCAAAAGCACCGTTGCCGTCAATCTTGCCGTTGCTCTGGCCCAAACCGGCGCCAAAGTGGGCCTGCTCGATGCGGATATCACCGGCCCCAACATTCCCCAAATGCTGGGTGTCGAGCGCATGCCTCCTCCTAAAAACCAAAAACTCACCCCTGCCCAAGCTTACGGCATCCAATTCATCTCCATGGGCTTTATGCTCAAACCCGATCAGGCCGCGATTTGGCGGGGGCCCATGCTCCATTCCGCCATTCGCCAGCTCTTTACCGATGTCGCCTGGGAAGAAGTCGATTACATGATCGTCGACCTGCCGCCTGGCACCGGTGACGCCCATCTTACACTCGCCCAGTCCACGCCTCTCACAGGTGGCGTCATCGTCTCCACCCCCCAGGATGTGGCCCTGGCCGATGCCCGCAGAGGTCTGTTTGCCTTTCAGCAACTACAGGTTCCCATCCTGGGTATCATCGAGAACATGTCCTATTTCATCGCTCCCGACACCGGTAATCGTTATGACATTTTCGGCTACGGTGGTGCCGAACGGGCAGCTAAAGAACTGGGTGTCCCTTTCTTAGGGCGGCTACCCCTCGACCCTCGCGCCCGTGAAGGGAGCGACAGCGGTGTCCCCATCGTCATTTCCGAACCTAATTCAGAAATTGCCCGCTCCTTCCGTGATATTGCCAACCTCCTCGCTGCACAGGTCAGCATCCTTAGCTACCGTCCCGATCCCCAGTTGAAAATCATCTAATTCCAAACCCCCTTCTAACAACAGACACCAACACAGAACGCACCAGCTTCTGTGTTGGTGTCTATTTTTTTGACCGCACATCCCGATAATGAAGTATCAGGATTGAACAGCTAAAGCCTGCGGCTCTTGTTCGAATGGTGCAAGTGTCTGAAAGAAAAATGTCGAGGCCGCTTGGGCAGCTTTGGCCTGCTCTTGTGCTGTCTTCGCATGACTCATCAGAACCACCAATGTGATCTGATGTAACGAAGCCAGATCGAGCACGCTCAGACCATAGCGCATTGCACGTTGCGTGAAGGCGTGGGCCTCCTGCTGCATCGGTGAATCTGCCGGGCTCAGAAGATAATCTCGAACGGCAGCCAAATACTGATCGGCCAACTCTGAAAACGTAGGGGAAGAGGACATGTGGGGGGAACCGTCCTTCAAATAATAATGGAAAATCTTATCTCATTTACTAATTCGACACTATACTGTTTAACAATAATACTAAATTACACTATAATTTGCAAAATGTCAAGTGTTCGTCCAATAATTTCAAATTTTTTACGCGAATTCGTCAATTTCTACAATAGTGCCGCTTTTGCATGACAGGGAACGCGCCTGTTATAATGCGATGCGTCATAGATGGTGCCCTTGCACCAAGCTCACGAAACTCATCTTCCCTCAACGCAAGGAAGCGCTAACCATGGATTTTGCTTACACCAAAGAACACGAAATGGTCCGCGACATGGTGCGGGATTTCGCCAGGAAAGAGATTCGTCCGGTCATCAAGGATTACGACCGTGAACACAAATATCCACACTTCTTACTGGGCCGTATGGCTGAACTGGGCATCATGGGTATCTGTATCCCCGTGCGCTATGGTGGTGCCGGCATGGATTATATCTCCCTCGGCATCGTCTCTGAGGCGCTAGAGTGGGCCGATGCCTCTGTGCGAGAAACCATTGCCGTCCACCTCGCCCTCAACGCTATGGCCGTATTCCAATGGGGAAACGAGGAACAAAAACAACGATTTCTCGTGCCTCTGGCCAGCGGTGAAAGAGTAGGGTGCTTTGGTCTGACCGAACCTGCTGCGGGTTCAGATGTAGCGGCCATGAAATCCACAGCCCGTAAAGATGGGAGCGACTACATCCTCAACGGCGAAAAAATGTGGATCACCCTGGCCGATGTAGCAGACACGATGCTCGTCTTTGCCAAAACCGATCCCGCCAAACGCCACCGCGGCATCACCGCCTTTATGGTCGAACGAGGCATGCCCGGCCTTACCACCGGCACCATTACCGACAAAATGGGCGTTCACGCCAGTAACACGGGTTGGATTGCCATGAATGATGTGCGGGTTCCCGCCGAAAATCGTCTCGGTGAAGAGGGAGAAGGCTTCAAAATCGCCATGAGCTGCCTTGATCATGCGCGCATGACCGTTGCTGCCGGAGCAACAGGGACCATCCGTGCCGTGATGGAATTGGCCATTGCCTATGCTCAAGAACGGGAAACCTTCGGCCAGAAAATTGCTTCCCACCAATTGGTGCAGCAAATGATCGCCAAAATGGCCCTCAACTATGACATTGCCACCCTTTTGTGGCAACGTGCCGCCTGGCTCAAGAATCAAGGCGTCCGCAACACACGTGAGACCTCACAAGCAAAGTGGTTTGCCACAGAAGCAGCATGGGAAGCGGCTTCAGACGCCGTACAAATCCATGGCGCCTATGGTTTTTCGAAAGAATATGAGGTGGAACGCTATTTGCGTAATGCTAAAGGCGCCGTCATTTACGAAGGCACTACGCAAATTCATCAGCTTATGCAAGCAAGTTATGCTTTGGGAGTGCGGCGAGATAAACCGATTCGCTGCGAACTCCCTGCTTATGATCCAGATTTCTGGCAGGCCGACTGATTCTCCTCCCTGCCACCTCATTCCACCATCCTTCTATCCCTCACTCTGACAAGGAGAAGTTCGTATGCGGTACTTAGTTTGTGTCAAGCAGGCTCCAGACACAGCCGAACTACCCAAAGTAAATCCCGAGGAAGCAGCAAGCGGTAAGCTTAGCATCCAACTCGTAGTCAACCCCTGGGATGAGCACGCCATCGAAGCGAGCCTGCAGATGGCGGAAAACTATGGCGGCGTAGCCGGTGCCATTACCGTAGGCGACGAGAAAGCCATCGACGCCCTGCGTAGCGCCCTGGCCATGGGCTGCAAAGAGGCAACGCTTATCCAAGAACAGGCAGAGGATGCCTGGAGCGTAGCCACCCTCCTTGCCGCAGCCGTGCAAAAAATGGGCGATATCACTTACGTCCTCACAGGGCAATTGACCGTCGATGGCAACAGCGGTTCTGTGCCCGTAGCATTGGCCCGTAAATTGGGTTGGCCCGTAGTCACTGGTGTTGCCAAGATCATCGAAGCCAGCGAAGACAGCATTACCGTCGAACGTGCTACCGGCCAGGCTCGTTACACGGTGAAAGTGCCCGCGCCAGCCGTGCTTTCTGTCATCAAAGAAATCGGTGAGCCTCGCTATCCGACCTTCATCAATATTCGTAAAGCTGCTCGTGTGCAGATTCCTACGTGGACGGCAGCAGATCTGGGTATCGAAACACCCGCACCCGTACTCCACATGGATGACTACCGCAAACCCCCTGCCCGCGACGCCCATGTGCAACTCTTCGACAGCGCCGAAGAACTGATCGACGCCCTCCTCGCTGAAAAAGTCTTATAGGAGAAAAACATCATGAAAATTCTTGTTTTCATCGAAACTGATGACGGTGCCGTGCTTCCCAGCAGCTGGGAAGCCCTGGGTAAAGCCCTTTCTCTGAGTGATGATGTCGATGCAGTGGTCATCGGCCAAGGCGTGGCTGAGGTCGCTAAGCAAACAGGTGCTCGTGGCGCCAAAAAAGTCTACGTCATCGATGATGCGAGCCGTGAACCTTTCGATCTCGATCTTTATGCAGCTGATGTGAAGGCCGTACTGAGCGAAAGCAACGCTGATGTTCTCCTGGCCACCCATACCGGCAACGGCCGGGACCTGGCCGCGGCCGTCGGGGCAGACCTCAATGCCGGTTTCATTGCCGACTGTCTGGATATCCGCCTGGAGGGAGATACACTCGTTGGCACACGTCCCATCTATTCGGGCAATATCCTCGCCGATGTCCGTACCGACAGCCATCCCCAAATCTTCACGATCCGACCACGAGCCGCCACTCCCGCCCAAGATACGGGTGCGAGTGCTGAAATCATCGATTTTGCGCCTGCTGATGTCGCCAAAAAGATAGAAGTACTCAATATCGAACACGCAGAAAAAGGTGAAATCAGCCTCACAGACGCCAATATTGTTGTCTCAGGTGGCCGCGGTGTAGCCAAAGACCCCGAGCTCGGCTTCAAGCTGATCGGTGAATTGGCCGAGACCCTGGGGGCAGCCGTAGGCGCCTCACGTGCCGCCGTGGATGCTGGCTATATCGAATACAAACACCAGGTGGGGCAAACCGGCAAGGTCGTACGCCCCGATCTTTACATTGCCTGCGGCATCAGTGGTGCCGTGCAGCATCTGGCCGGGATGAGTGCGAGTAAGATCATCGTCGCCATCAACAAGGACCCCGAAGCTCCGATCTTCAGCGTCTCCAACTATGGCATTGTCGGCGATCTGTTCGAGTACGTTCCTGCCCTAACTGCTGCGGCCAAGGCCAAGCTTCACAAATCTTGAGCCGCATACCGGATCAGACGATTTGAAACGATATCTGTACGTATCAAGTCCCCTCTTCACACCGCGTGGGAGAGGGGACTTTGTATGGGTACATTCAGGATGAGGAGGCAGGTAAACGTAGAGCGATCTCACCCATACGGGAGACGTCATACCCGCCCAGCGCCGCCACCGTCTGGCGAAAATGGCTGTCACGAATTGTCTTGAGGAGAGGAGCGAGAAGAGCACTCTCGTAAATTGCTTGGGGAATGATCAGCTGGTACTTTTCTTGAAACAGCGGTACGAAATCCAGATGAAGAGACCGGGCTGCCGCTAAAATACCGAGAGCACAGTCGGCAGCACCGCTTTGTACAGCCGCGGCTACGGCAAGGTGTGTAGTCTCGGTGCGTGTATAGCCCTGAATCGCCTCGGAATCGATACCGCGGTGATCGAGCTGGTAATCGAGCAGCACACGCGTCCCAGACCCTGCCTGGCGATTGACGAAGGTAATGTCGGGTCGTGTAAGATCGTATAAGCCACGGATGTTTTTAGGATTACCGGGAGCGACAATCAGGCCCTGGGTACGCTCGACAAAGTCTAAGACGACGAGAGGCATGTGTGCTAAGTGGCGGCGAAGATAGGTCAGGTTGTATTCACCGCTTTCGGGGTCCAGAAGATGGGCGCTGGCAAGATGAGCCTCACCCCGACCCAAAGCTAGCAGACCATTCAGTGAGCCGACATGTTCTGAGCGTAGAAAACGGCTGGGATGAGTACGCCGCAATTGATCAGCCAAAAGATCGAGGGTGAGATCGTGACTGCCGAGATGAATGATCGTTTCTTCGATCACATGAGCCGGCCGCAGTAATTCCACCTCTACGAGCGTGCCGGGCATCAATTTGGCGGCAGCGCGAGGAATGTGAACAATGCCATCTGCCTGCACCATCGACATGGTGGCACCGGCACCGCGAGACAAGGGGGTGGCTATTACTCGATCTGCGACCCGTCCCAGGGTGACACGAATCAATTCGTCTTGATCGAGGGAAGAAGGAAGTTCGCGCGTGAGCATGGCCTGCAGTTGTGGGCGATGAACGCGATCCTGCCCCAGCCAACGGCGAATGAGGGGCCGCGCCAGGCGATCGAAGGTAAGCATGGCACTCACGGGGTAGCGGGGAATTCCCAGTACAGCTTTACCCTGGGCATGAGCGAGAATGACCGAGTGACCAGGACGAAGGGCTATCCCCTGCACGACGACTTCACCCAGCTCGGCAATAATTTGCGCGGTAGCGCTGCTGGAACCAGCATTGATGACGATCAGATCGTGGTCAGGCAAAGCTGCGCTCAGTGCCTGTTTGAGACTCTCTCGATCGTCGCTGGGGACCCGTAAGCAATTGCTCACCGCGCCCCAGTCTTCGGCCATGGCAGCCAAAACCAGGGAGTTGAATTCGATCATCTCACCAGGGTGAAGTTGGGTGCCCGGAGGAACAAGATTGGGACCGGCCGGGAGAATAGCAACGCGGGGGCGCCGGTATACCCGCACTTCGCTGTGGCCACTGGCAGCAATGGCCCCCAGATCCGGGGGACGCAGGAGATGATTGACCGGTACGATTAGCTGGGTATTGACAATGTCTTCGCCGATGATGCGGATATGCTGCCAGGGCTGGACGCTGTGCTGGATAATAATTCTCTGCGGCTCGTCTTTTTTGAGGAGGACTTTTTCACAGGGAATGAGGGCATCGTAACCGAGGGGGATGGGATCGCCGGTGCGTACAAAAACAGCCTGCTCGCCTAAGGACAGGGCCAGAGGTCGGGAAGGGGATGCCGTCTGGGTGCTGTTTGCCTGCACAGCATAGCCGTCCATGGCTGCGGAATGAAAAGAAGGAAGAGAAATGCGTGCCCACACAGAAGCCGCAGTCACACGCCCGTTAGCCTGAGTCAACGGTACGGATTCGGCAGGCAGGTGTCGGAGGGCGCCTGCCCGCGCCAGGGCTTCCAGCCAATAATCGATCGCTTGATCGAGAGGAATGTCTTGATAAAGTGGCATAGAGATAAAAGCGGGGGCGTTTAGCGAATACTGCGCGAGAAGTGGAGTTGAATCTGCTGATCTTTGTAAGATTGTTCTGTGAAACCACAAAAGGCAAAGCCATGGGCCATGTAAAAGTTACTGGCAGGATAGTTCTTGGTGTGTAATGTGACCAAAACACTGCGCAGTTTGCGATCCTGACCCCAGCGCAAGGCATGATTGAGAAGAGCGGTACCGATGCCCTGTCGCCGGTGTTCAGGCGAAACAACATGGCGATAGATGTACCCTTCACCTGTTTGCTTGTCAGGAATCATGTGCAGATAACCCACGATTTCGCTATCCAGACGTGCAGCGAGAAGGCAATCGCCGCGCTGCCAAAAGCGTAGAAGATTATCAGCAGCCAGCGAGTTGGCAATCGTAATTTGGCGAGGCAAATAGACAAGATGAAAGCTCACCTGAATGTCAGTCGCCTCTGATTGCATAGTCATCTGCCAGACGCGCTGGGTGGTATAATTTGCATCTAGCTTTGCACATTCGTTGAGGTCGTGCAGGGTAGGACGATGGATGTGTAACACGAGTAGATGGGGGGAATAGGGCGGGAGAGGGTGGAAATCAGGTGGGGCGAGCATAAACAGAAAGGGCGGCATTCAGCTCATCTCCTTTCTGAAGTGTATAAACAGGAATATTGCTGGCCCAAAGTCTGGCAACAGTTGTTCGATGAGAGGGAGCGGGACCAAAAGTGTCGGCAGCGATAAGAATAACCGTACTTTTGATGCCACGGCGATTGAGCTCGTGTAAAGCTGTGATCCAGGCGCTGTCTGTCGAAGGTGTAATTACAATGATTGTACTGGAACGGTCGAGATAGTGACCTTCTGCGCTGAGAAGACGATCCAGGGGTAAGGTACCCACCGGTTCGATTACGGCCAGAAGCTCCAGAATCTTGGTGAGTTGACGCTCGCCTCGATCACACTGGATTACGGTGCGATGGTTGGTGTAGGTAATCAAACCGACAGCACGGCGTTCTGTGAGATAGCGCTGGGCTACCGAGGCGGCTGCCGTCACCGCATATTCGATCGTAGCCGGAATCAGTTCCAGGCGAGTATTGCGCTCGGTCCAGAGCACGGCAGGGCGACCATCGAGAGGAGGGAGGGACCAGGGTTGGGCCAAATGATGGGTGGGATCGACATCCAGGATGAGCCAGATGTCGCTGGTGGGATCCAGTTCGAACTCTTTGACCATCAGTCTACCTGTTCGTGCGGTAGTACGCCAATGAATACGATTGAAACTGTCACCGGGGGCATAATCTCGCACGGTAGAAACATTGGTCGTGAGATAGTGGGTGCGCCGCCGGGTGGCCTCACCGCCGGGGATTCGACCCTCGGGTAAATGAAAATTGTGCAGAGGTATCGTGGCCGGATAGATGATGATGTTGCTGACTTGAGGAATAAACTTGATATGCTCGAAGATGCCTAGGGGATCGCCACTGCGAAGGGTGAGAGGACCAAGGCGATACTCACCGCGACGGTAACAGGGCGTACGAACCATCCAGGAATAACTTTTGTGGCCACCCAAAGAACTGACCACACGCGAAGGGTAGTGCCCAGGTAGGGTGGAATGGTCACGAATTTCCAGCCATAGTTTGGGCAGACGACTGCGGTTTCTGACTTCGAACTGCTCCTCTGCCAGTTTTCCTACCTGACTCCGCCGGGCTCTGGTATAACGCTCCAGGCTAAGCCAGTTGACATTCAACCAGGCCCACAACCACGATCCGGCCAAAAGGATGGTGAGCACATAAAAAGTATTGTAGAGAAGAGCGCGGCCGGTATTGACAGCGGCAAAAAGGCTCAGGAACCAAAACAGAAGAGCTACCCAGGCTGGACGGCGCACAATATCCTCGTAAAAAGGATTCAGGCCGAGACCCGCGCCCCTGGCACAGGCACGGTACTCAATATCTCGTGGATGACTGTCTCAGGATCGACGTTCTTGATGCGAGCAGAAGGACTGATGATCAAACGGTGGGCGAGAGTTGCGGGAGCAAGGGTTTTCACATCATCAGGTAAGACATAATCTCGCCCCTGTGCGGCAGCATAGGCCCGCGCTGTCTTAAAGAGAGCAAG
>JAADFV010000143.1 GCA_013152695.1 Chloroflexota bacterium
CCCTTTATGGGAAAAAAGGGTGACATCAGGAAAGAACAGGTGGGCTTAGGCAGTGCCAAGGTAGGAATTGCTCGCCCGCGTGGAAAGGAAGACGGCAGACGGAAGAGTGCGACGAGAAGGCGCTTACAGCCCGGTTTACAGGTTTATCGATCTCCTGGTTCACTGGTTTACCGGTTCTCCTTCCTCCTTGTTTACCTCTCAATCCATCTCCCGGTCTTGCCTTTTTGGCTCTGGCTTGCCCTGGTTAAGAGAATGATTGACGACGGAGGGTAATTTGTTCTAAGCGATGACGATCCACCGTAATACCCAAACCGGGCGCAGTCGGCACGCTGAGCGTACTGTCCGGATTAAGTTCGAAGGGCTCGGTGATGATGTCTTGCTGATAGTAGCGCGCCGAGGCGGAGATATCACCGGGCAGAGAAAAGCCCGGCAATGTCGCCAGGGCAATGTTGGCCGCCCGGCCAATTCCCGTTTCCAGCATCCCCCCCATCCACACTGGCACTCCTCGCTCCAAACAATAATCATGGATCAACTTCCCTTCGAACATACCGCCTACCCGCCCAGGTTTGATATTGATGATGCGGCAGGCATCCAGCTCCAGAGCCCAGCGGGCATGATCGAGAGAGATGATACTTTCGTCGAGACAGAGGGGTGTTTGTAGCTGTGCCTGCAACTTGGCATGATCGATAATATCATCATGGGCCAGGGGTTGTTCGATGAGAAGCAAATCCAAATCATCCAAGGCCATGATTGCTTCAGCATCGGCAAGGCGGTAGGCTGAGTTGGCATCTACCTGCAACAATAAATCAGGATGTGCCCGCCGTACAGCCGCCGTATCGATCAAATCTCGACCCGGTTTGATCTTAAGTTTGACACGGCGGTAACCCTCTGCCAGATAATCTTCGACTGTTTCGAGCAGGTCAGCAGTCGTGGGCTGGATACCAATCGACACACCCACTGACACCCGATCACCATCACCGCCGAGAAAACGCGACAGTGATACGCCTGCTGCCTGGGCAAAAACATCCCATAATGCCATCTCCAGGCCCGCCTTGGCCATAGGATGTCCCGTAACATGGCTGATGGCAGCACGGTAGGCGGCGATATCATTTAAATCGCTGCCCAGGATGGCCGGCAACAAGAAATCCTCAAGGATGAGCCAATTGGTTTTGACAGTTTCGTAGGAATAGGTGCAATTTTGCGTGGCAACACACTCGCCCCAGCCGCGCAATCCTTCCGCCTGAAGCTCCACGAGCACGCATTCGCGATCGTTCTCGACCCAACGAGAAGTGCGAAAGGGGGAGGCTAAAGGCATGCTGATGTGATGGAGGGTAATACGCTCAATTTTCATGGTAAGGGGTAGCAAGGAGATGCGTGCTATGGCAATTGCCTGAGCCCATAAAAGGCACGGGGACGTCCTTCAATGGTGCGGCGGAAGAAAGTATCGACTTGGTAGCCTTGAGCAAAAAGGGTGGTAAAAAGTTCGCGAGTTTGCAGGCGCCAGGCCAGCGCCAGACCCGAATCCCTTCGTTTCAGGCGTTGAAAATCGGCCGGTATTTCCACCAGAGGTCGGGGAGGGAAGGAAGAACGGCGCGGTTCGCTTGGACGGGGAAGACCGTACTCGGCATCAGGTGTGCTGGGGTTGAGGAGGTCGGATTCGTTCAGGGCGTCGGGTGGGGATGGAGGCGTGGTCTGGCGTTGGATAACGCGGGGAGAGGCGACCCACCAATCCACCTGAAATCGATCCGAAGGCAATCCCTGATTAAGGGCATCCTGCATCTCACCGTAGAGATTGGGCAAATAGGTACGGCACAGTGCACCCAGACGCGTAATATTCAGGTGGGCATTACGCGCTTCCAAGGGGTCATACGTCCAGGTGATGAGATCGAGTCCTTGTTCGAGGACGGATTGGCGCTGGGCCCATTTCAGATTTATGCCAATATGCCGATTGCGGTATGCCGGTAATACCGCCAGCATGTGCGAGCAATGCTTGAGACCGGCGGAAAGAGGCACATCCGCCGCGGCCGACCGCGCACCCAAAAAGCCGAAAACAAACCCAACCAGCGTATCTCCATCCCAGGCCCCCAGCACTACCCCACCATTGTGTGCTGCCGTCAAGAGAAGATGGGCAGGGACGACAAGCATGTTATCGCCGGGCCAAACTGTGCTCTGTACGACTTCGGCAGCACGGCATTCGGAAATATCGTGTAGGGGCCGGATGATAATGTCGGAGGTTGATTGCATGGCACAAACGGTAGAAATCGAAGTGACAATGATAAAGGGAGTATCACCAATATGCCAGAGCGTGTCAAATATCGGCAGGTGATAGGCTGTGTTTCACACTTCCAAGACCCGTTTTTTTCGCGCATCAACCTGCCAGACACTGTGTCAATTTAGTCGGCGCGGAAAAAGTGCGTCGCACCTACCGAGGTGCAACGCACTTTAATCAGCAAAATATCTATCATCACCGACTAAGCACAAACACGTAAGTTGTGAGGGATAATTGATGTTATTTCTCAACAAATACTCCCTAAAACTGTCATTCTGAACGGCTTCTTAAGGTCAACAAACATCAAAGGGATGCGAATATCAAGACGAAAAGGCCCATCGTGGTGCCAATTCTAGTGAAGAATCTAGCTTTCATCTACCGCGAGACCCTTCGCTAGCGTTTCGTGGCCATGTCAGTTGTACATTCGAGCCGTTCAGAGTGACACATTGTGTATTCTAATCCAACTACACTTCGGTGTTTGTACTTAGCCTGATACAGTCTCAACTTGCCAACGTCGTTTGCCTTCGGCTACGAGTGCGGTTATCATAAGGCCCAATATCTCATTTGGTTATTCTTCTTGTGAGTGCTGGCATCATGGATCAGATGGAGCTAGAGCGAATTAAAGGCATCGGCCCTATCTTTGCTCGTAAACTGTCAACAAGCCAAATCTATACGGTATCGCAGTTGGCCCACAGCACACCTGATACGCTCGAAGCAATTGTGAAAGCACCTCCCTGGCGTCGGCCTGACTACGCGCACTGGATCCAGCAAGCGCAAGTCCTGCTTCATACTCAAAACCCGCCCCAGGTTCCCCGTGATAGCGATGCAGCACTCACTCCCCCTGAATCAGAAACAAAAATGATGATGCCTGAAACCCCCACCATCGACCTCGACAGTCCTGAGCTCTATCTCAACCGCGAACTCACCTGGCTACAGTTTAACTGGCGGGTTCTTGAAGAAGCAATGGACGAGACCCATCCCTTGTTGGAGCGGGTAAAATTTCTCTCGATTTTTAGCAACAATCTCGACGAGTTCTTCATGATCCGTGTTTCCGGCCTGCGACAGCAGCTCGAGTTAGGCTTGGTCGAGACTTCAGATGATGCGATGTCCCCGGCAGAGCAGCTGGCGGCAATTCGCCGCACCCTGGAACCCATGCTGCAACAGCAAGTCGAATATTGGAAAAACAGTGTCCTACCGCAGCTGGATGAGCAAGGAATACACATTCTTCGCTATACCGATCTCAAAGGAAAGCAGCGCAAACTGTTGCGCCGCCAGTTCAAGCGCGAGATTTTTCCAACCCTTACGCCCCTGGCCTTCGACCCCGGCCATCCCTTCCCTCACATCTCCAACCTCAGTCTCAATCTCGCCGTTGTCATCCAAGACCCCAACCAGGGAGAACGCTTTGCTCGCCTCAAAGTCCCCGGCTTCTTCCCCCGCTTGCTGCGAATTCCCAGCGAAGAACGGGCCGACATCTTCGAAGGCTTGGGACTCAACGACGTTACTGCCACCAACTTTGTCTGGATAGAAGAGGTCATTGCCAACAATCTTGACAAGCTCTTTCCTGGGCTCGATGTCGTCGCTGCCTATCCCTTCCGCGTGACGCGAGACGCCGACATCGAAATCGAAGAAGACGAGGCAGCCGATTTGCTCTCGGCCATCGAAGAAGGCGTGGAATTGCGCTACTTTGGGCGCCCTGTACGCCTGGAAGTAGATGCAGAAATGCCCGAGCACGTACGCCACATCCTCGTAGAAAACCTCGGCCTGCAGCCCTACCAGGTCTACACCGTCGATTGCCCCGTGGGTATGGCAGATTTGATGGACTTGATGAGCGTGGATCGGCCTGATCTCAAGGATAAGCCGTTTGCGCCCTCTGTGCCCGCGCCTCTGACCACAGGCGAAGATATTTTCTCGGTCATTCGCCGGCGTGACATCCTTTTGTACCACCCTTACGATAGCTTTACCCCTGTCCTCGATTTTTTGCATGCAGCTGCTCGCGATCCCAACGTGCTGGCAATCAAACAGACCCTTTATCGCGTTGGTAAAAATGCTCCGGTTGTGAAGGCGCTGATGAAAGCGCGCGAAAATGGCAAACAGGTGGCCGTGCTCGTTGAACTAAAAGCACGTTTTGACGAAGAAAACAATATCGTCTGGGCGAGAGCGCTGGAGCATGCCGGGGTTCACGTCGTTTACGGCCTGGTCGGGCTGAAAACACACTGCAAACTGCTCATGGTTGTGCGCCGCGAAGCCGATGGTATCGTACGGTATGTCCATATGAGCACCGGCAATTACAACGCCATCACCGCCCGAACTTACACCGATCTCGGCCTGTTTACCAGCGACCCAGACATCGGAGATGATGTCGCCGATCTCTTCAATTCCCTCACCGGCTACTCACGGCAAACCGAGTTCAATAAACTCTTGGTCGCACCCACCTCCATGCGTGACCATCTCATCCAGCGTATTCAGAGGGAAATCGAACACCATCGCCAACATGGTGATGGCTACCTTGCCTTCAAGATGAACCAGTTGGTCGATAAAAAGTGTATTCGCGCCCTGTACGAAGCCTCGCAAGCAGGCGTAAAAGTAGACCTGCAGATACGAGGCATCTGCGTCTTACGGCCGGGGATACCCGGTGTCAGCGAGAACATCACTGTCACCTCTATTGTCGGCCGTTTTCTCGAACACCCCCGCATCTACTATTTTTATAACGGTGGTGACGAAGAAATCCTCGTCGGTAGCGCCGACCTGATGCCGCGCAATCTCGATCGTCGCGTCGAGCAACTCTTCCCCATCGAGGATACGCACCTTAAACAAGCAGTCAAAAAGATCCTGATGATCCATTTGCAAGACAACGTAAAAGCACGGCGCATGCTCAGCGATGGCACGTATGAGCGAGTAAAACCGAAAAAAGGAGAGACACCGCTCAATTCGCAATTGTGGATGATCGAACATCGCGGATTCTGGAACCGCGAAGACTAAAACAATCCAGCTATCCACTAATTTCCGGAGATTCTTCATGACAATCGACTGGTCACTGATTGTGACCCTCTTCTTCGTCTTTTTCGTCACGCTACTTGGGGCCTGGTTGCGCTCTCGACGCAAGGATGAGTGCTTGCAGGCATTCGAAAACTATCATGTCACCCTGGAACGCACAAACGGAAACATCATGTGGGGACGGCTCTCCATTGCCCCCACAGGTCTGGAACTACTCTATCGCAATGCTGTCCAGGACGAAAATCACATCGAATCGAGCTATGTACTTTATGCCCCCGAGTATCAGACCATCCAGGCCATTTATCGCTACGCAGACGATCTCGACGAAGAGAACCGGAAACGAAGAGCAAAAGATCTTTCGCACTGGTTTCATCCCAGTCCCTTGCGTCTATTGCTGCGTAAATCTCGTAATTTCCTGACAACCGCCTCGGAGTCCTTGAACGAGGTGATTAATATCCTGGTTGGGCGCATCCACCAACCCATGGGTGCCTACTTCAACGAAGCCAGTGAAAAATCACTAAAACGCTTCGGTGGCGAGATCATTAGCTATGCCGGTTTCTCCCAGGACCCTCTCCTGGAGCGATTTATCGGTCAACGTGTCGTTGTCGAGCTGGTAGAAGATGATGAAGTGCATGAACATGTCGGCCTTTTCAAGAACTATTCTTCTCAATTTCTAGAAATTCTCGATGTCCAGTTCCCCTGCAAACAGACACTGACCATCGAGCAAGATGGGGTAATCAATACCGAACAAGTGACGGCAATAGCTAAAAATGGTAATATCACCCTGAACAACCAAAGTGATGCTCCCATCCTCGTTCATTCTTTGCGTGCTGAGAATGGTGAGGAGCAACTACTCAATGTCGTGGTCGATGTGGGTGAACAAATCACGGTGCATCAAAATATGGGTTTCGAAAAAGCTGAACTACAACTCAAAGTCGTGCGCGAACTGGACATGATCTTACCACGGAGCCGTGCCCTTGTGCGCCACCGCGCCGGCTATTTCCAACCCGTCTCTCTCACAGACATCGTTACCTGGGTTGGACGTTGCGCAAAGACAAGAGGAGGGAGCTCCAGGAAAAACAGCTGCGGGAACAATTACAGCGCGACCCCCAAAACGCCTTGGCTGCTGCCAACCTCGGTGCTTTGCTCATTCAGGAAGGGGAATTTACCGAAGCAGAAATCTGGCTCCAGCAAGCCTTGGAATGCCGGCAATCTCTCCCCGATCGCGGTCGCCGGGCCGAAATGGAGTACCGAGAGCTGCAACGAAAGCAAGCCACTCCCTCGATTTCCCTACCTGTACGCTCTTGAGCGAAGCTAAGCCTTGACCCAATGCCTGTTTTTGCGCGAATAAGACGACACAAAACGACCTCGCCCCAACCCACGTTCTGCCCCAGACAAAGAATCTCGATCAATCGTTCTTTATGTAAAGTCTAGATACTAGCAATGGCGGTTTCCCAGGCGGTAATTGCTTGTTGAGCCTGCTCGGGAGGAAGTGGGAGGAGGGGCGAGCGTGGTTGCCCCGCAGAGAAGCCGCGATGGGCAAGGATGGCTTTGATGCCGGGAATGCCGTAGGCAGAAATCTCATTGTGCAGCTTGCTCACAGCCATTTGCAAGCGGGCGGCTGTGGCTATATCCCCTGCCTGCACGGCATCATACAGTTGCACCAGGATTTCTGGGATGATGTTGCCGAAGGCGAGAATACCGCCGGCTGCACCCATGGCCAAAGCCTGTAACTGGCCATTGGGATTGCCGCAAAAAATGGCAAAATCAGCAGGAGCATGGGCGATTTGCAGGGAAACTCGCCGGGGGTTACTGGAGGAGTCTTTGATACCGACAATGTTGGGGTGATGGGCCAGCTCTAGAATCAGCTCGACAGGCAGCTCGTAGGCAGTAAAGGGTGGGACGTTGTAAAACAGGATGGGTAAGGGACTGTTGTCTGCCAGCGTTTGGTAAAAAGCGCGCTGTGCAGCCGTACGTCCCCGCGTGTAGTAAACCGGAGTGACCACAAGAGCTGCATCTGCCCCGGCTGCGGCAGCCGCCTCGTGCAAATAACGCATCGTTCGGCGAACACTTTCACCCCCACAGCCTACGAGCATAATCTTATCTTCAGGAATAGCGGCACGGGCAGCCTCGAGGACGGGTGCTCGCTCTGCCTCATCGACATAGACGAACTCGCCCGTGCTGCCGAAAATCAGGAGACCATGAACACCCGTTTGCAACCAGCGATCGATGTTCCTAGCCATTGCCTGAGGGTTGGCTACATCGTCGATAAATGGAGTGACGCAGGCAGGAATGATGCCGTGTAAATGGTTCATGATGCTCCTTGGAAGATGTGCGGAGATGAAAACGTGTACGTCATGCCATTGTAATACCAGCGCCAGCATAGTCCAAGTCCTGGCACCACCGTTCGCACGCCGGGTGCTGCTCCAGCTTGACGGATTGACCAAGCTGCGATACATTGACAGGGAAGCTCCATCGCTCCACTGTCCGGCTCCCGCTCCGCTTTTCTGTGGCCGGAGAGAACAGGCAGCACTCGTCTCATGAAGTGGACATCCTCATTTGGAGAAAGGTATCCCATGTACGAAATCATCGATCTACATTTCCAAGGTCAACCTGAAATCATTGCCAGCTATGTGCTTCGTGGACCCAATGGGGTCGTCCTCATAGAAACAGGACCTGGTTCCACTGTGAACAACCTCAAAGCCGCGCTTGATAACCTGGGAATCGAGCTGAAGGAGATCAGCGACATCTTTATCACGCATATTCATTTGGATCATGCCGGTGCGGCCGGACGCCTGGCACGAGACACGGGTGCCACCGTTCATGTCCATGCTGTCGGCGCTCCTCACATGATCGATCCCAGTCGTTTGCTCAAGTCGGCACGACGTATCTACGGCGACCTTATGGATCCGCTGTGGGGTGAGTTCCTGCCCGTGCCAGAAGAACAGGTGCATGTCATCGCTGGTGATAGCGAGATCGAGGCCGCGGGCCTGAGGATTAAGGCCATCGATACCCCCGGCCATGCCTACCACCACCTGGTCTACCTGCTGGATGGTCTTTGCTTTACCGGCGATATAGCGGCCGTACGCCTGCCTGGCTATGACCATATTCGCCTCCCCACGCCACCTCCTGACATCAACCTGCCTGCCTGGCACCGTAGTCTCGAGCGCCTGGAGGAGCTCCACCCCGACCGTCTCCTCCTGACGCATTTCGGCGCTGTGACGAAAGACGTTGTAGGCCATCTGCGCGGTGTTGCCGCCGGCCTCGATGCCTATGCCGAATTCTTCCGTCCACGCTGGCAGGCCGAGGAACCAGTGGAGTCGGCAACAACGGCATTTCAGCGCTGGGTGGCGCAAAAAGCAGAGGCCGATGGTTGTGATCCCGACGCCGTACACCGTTATGAAGTGGTAGTGCCCTCCTACATGCAGGCGACGGGAATGTATCGCTATTTCCGTAAATTCGAAGCGGAACAACCATCCTCTTGACGGGCCTGATCAGAAGCATCTTCTCAGTCGCAAGAAGGTGCCTGCCAGTCGGGATGGTGGGTTTTCCATTCATCGACGAGCTGTTGCAATTTTACCACAGCCCGTTGCCAGGCCACTTCTGGCGACTGCCCGCCCAGTGTGATTTCCTGCAGCATCGTTCCGATTACGCCCGGTGCGGCGAAGACAGCATCACCCCAAGGTGGAGGTGTGTCTGAACGTTGGAAGTGGCCATTGCGCACCGAACCCATGTTCATGGCAGGATGATTGGTGTAGGGTACCCACTCTTGAAATGCTTGCAACCAGCGGGCGTGCTGTTTGGCGTAGGCTGATTTGTCTTGAAGTGCCAGTTGTTGCACAGAGTGTAAGGGAGGAATCATGTGGCCGGGAACAGTCATGTCATAGCGCAGGAGACGATCCCCACTAACGAGCCACTGTAAAAAATCTTGAGCTTCAGCTTGATGACGAGTACCGGCGGCAATGGCAAAGCGACTCCACACGCCCAGGGTCACCTTTTCTTCCCCCCAAGGCGGGAAAACCAGAGCCACGCGATCGATCATTTCGGGCGAATGCTCGGCCATGGTTACGCCCAGGCGACCGGCGTACATGGCCATCGCCGCTCTACCCCGCAAAAAGGCGTCGATCTGCTCTTTGTACCCCCAAACCGTAAAGCCGGGAGGGGCATATTGCGTTAATTTTGCCCATTTTTGCACTGCTTCCAGAGCTTCGGGCTGATCGAATGCGATATCACCCTCACACGTAAAGTAATCTCCCCCGTTTTGCCACAAAAAAGTGGAGAAATAGTTGACGGTAGCAATATTTTGTCCCCCTGGCAGGGCAATACCGTAAATCTCACCGTGAGTCAGGGTTTGCGCAGCGGCGAGCACATCCTCGTAGCTTGTCGGCAAGGATAGACCGGCCTGGGCAAAGAGGTCGGAGCGTACCCAGAGACCGTAGACGCTGATGGCATAGGGGACGGCGTAAATATGCCCCTTGTAACGGAAGAGACTGCCATCTACATAATCGTCGCTGCCGATGGCCGCCACCAAATCATCGAGGGGCAAAAGATAACCGGCTTCGACCCAATCGGTCATCAAAGTCGGCTCGATTTCAAAAATGCCGAGGTCGGCGCCAGAAGCCAGAGCCGTCAAAAGACGGCGTCCTCGCGAGGCAGGCGAGGCCAGGATGATGTCGATTTCAACGTTGGGATGGAGGTTCTGGTATTCGGTGACCAGCGATTTGAGCACCACCAGCTGGGCGGGATCGGCCTCGGTGGTAAAGAAGGGGATGACAACAGGACCACTGTTGGTAAGGGTGGGTGAAGGTGCGGGCGTGATGGTTGGCTGTGAGCGAGCGCTACGACACCCTACCAGGATCACACTCCCCAAACACAGAGCTAGAGCCAAGCGAATCAGTAAACGGGTAGAACACAAGGCGCTACGCATGATGATTCATTATAGCCGTCCTCCAATTGCCTGACAAGCACCCGAGTTTCGAGCCAGCGCTTGCTTCAGGAGAGGTTCTCTTCGGCATTGGCATAGAGGGCAAAATAGCCCCAAGACATGAGCATTAACAACACCAGCATGGCCGTAGCCGTGGCTGCGGCCGGGCCTATTTGCTGGGCGTCGAAGGCAAGATAGCGTACCAACACCGGTAAAGTCGTCGTGCCAAAGAGCGGTCCCCCAAAAGCAAAGAGATAAACAATGTCGAATTGGCGAAAAGTCCAGATAGTGCGTAAAAGCAGGGTGACGATGATAACGGGGAGCAGCCAGGGCCAGGTGATGTAACGAAATAACTGCCAGGAGCTGGCGCCATCCAATCGCGCTGCCTCCTCCAGTTCCACAGGGATTACCTGTAGCCGCGCCAGGGTCATCATCACCACGAAAGGGGTATATTTCCAGATGCCGGCAATGATAACGAAGAGCAGTGCTGTATGCGGCTTGGCGAGGAAGGCGATGGGGCGCTCGATCAGGCCGAAATCCATCAACATGCGGTTGAACACGCCCATGGTAGGATCGAGGATGAAGCGCCAGGTGAGGGAGAGGACGATGGCGGGGACCAGGTAAGGAAAGAGCACCATACCCCGCGCAATGTTGCGTCCCTTCAACTCCTGATGCAAAAGCAAGGAGATGGCCACGCCCAAGATAAATTGAAAGACGGTGGTGCTAATGACCCACACAAATGACCGAACCAGCGACTGCCAAAACAAGGGCTTGCTGAACAGCCAGATGTAGTTGTTCAGGCCATTGAAGGTCATTTTCAGGGTAGCCGATTCGATTTGAAAGAAGCTGGCGTACAGTCCCTGGAGCATGGGAAGGATGGCGAATATCAGCACCAAAAGGATGGCGGGAGAAATCATCAGGATGGCGAGGCGGTA
>JAADFV010000144.1 GCA_013152695.1 Chloroflexota bacterium
TGATCCAGGTAACCTACGCGCTCCAAGACAGCACGCCGGATGAACACAGCTGTAGAACTCACCAGATTTGACATCAATTGGTCTACCAGGTCAAACTCCTTCGTAACCATGACCTCGATTACTCTATCATCTTGGTCAACGATGTTGAAATCTCCATATATCACGTTAACATGAGGATCAGACTCGAACATAGTGGCGGCGGATGTTATGGCTCTATCGTCTGCAAGGGAGTCATCGGCATTAAGCCAGCAGAGGATTTCTCCCTGAGCCATTCTGAATCCTTTATTCAATGCCTCGGATTGACCGTCATCTGGCTCGGATATCCAGTGTAAGTGGGGGTGTTCCTGTAGTATTTCTAACGTTCCATCGTTCGATCCACCATCAACAATAATGTGTTCCACATTGGGGTAATCCTGATCCATCACACTATGTATCGCCGATTCCAGGAATCGGGCTGAATTGAGCGATGGCGTTACAACGGACACCTTCAGAGACCTGTACAACTTCTTTATCCTCCCGTCAGCTATGTCTTCCTTGCCCTTTCAAATGAAATAGCACCGTTGCGCATACCACAAGTGCCGCGCCCAAGGCGCCCACCATGAGCGGCCAACTTGGATTTCGCCCCATAGGAACTGATGGAGCGGTCTGGGGCTCAAACGGTGGCGCAGGTGTAAAGGTCGGCGCGGATGTAACAGGAGTCTTCGTCTGAGTCATTTTTGTTGGGGTCGCATTGCGGGCAGCCTGGCCCAATGGTCTCATTCTATAGGGAACATACGGTGCATCCACCACACCTTCTATGAACCACACTCCAATGGTATCCTTGGTTGCTCCTTTGACGGCAACCAGCAAACGATTACCGTCGACTATCGTCAAGGATGGTTCTTCATACAGCCGGTCCGTTGGTAACTTTGCTTGATCATTAATCGGTGATAAAGGCGTCCATCGTCCTTCTATCCAGGCGGTATGCCAAAGGAACTGCGCTCGCTCGCCTCCGATTAGAATCCAGTGCAATACGCCTGCGCTATCTGCTGCGAAGCCTGCTCCACTGAGCCCGTTTTGTTTCGGGGCTATGATATCGGGCTGGGACCACGTGTTTCCACCATCGCTTGACCAGGTATGAAAGCGTCCGGGATATCCATTACGTCCCAATGCAATAATGTGCACTTCCTGTTCTCCCACAGTTGCTATACGAGGGTTGCCTTTATCTGATCCCAGCAAGGGCAAAGGGGAAGTCCATGTTTGGCCACCGCTGCAGGTGTTTGCGTAATATATGCCGGTGGGTGGATAACCCGTAAGGAGCGTTTCGCTCCATACAACGTGAATGCAACCTCTCGCATCAAGCGCTATTCGCATATCACTGATGCCTCGCTCTTCATTGGCCGTTGCGATCAAAACAGGGCTTGACCATGCACCGGTCAATGGGTCACGCCACAAATAATACAGTCCTCTCGTCGTTGTCGTCATTGCCGGGCCGGTGATGGCGTACACCACATGAAGTCTTCCCATCTCGTCCAAAGCCGGCGTCGCCATAAAGGCTGCGTCATGAGAAATCGCGACGGGTGGTTGCCATGCCTGGGCAGAATGCGCCTTTTCGCTATCCGCCCAGCTCCAATATTCGGGTGAGTTTCCCGAGCTACTCCAAACTAATTGAAACTGGCCCCAGGGATCAAGCACCACTCGCGCATTAGCATAGTTTATAATCCGCGGCGCAACAAAAATATCAAGGGCCTCAGTCCACTGGCCTGTCGTTTTGTCCTGCATGGCATGCATGATTTGACCAGGCTCATCATGGGCCATCAATCTTCCCCAGAACAAATGCACATTTCCGTTTGCATCAGCAATCGCAACGGGTTCATTGACAGATCTATCTTGAGCCACTAACTCCGCTTGCTTCCACTGCGGTATGGCTGATTGCCCGTTCATTAGGGACTGAGCAGCGCTTTTCTGAGATAGAGCGCCTATCCCTGTGCCCACGGAGAGCAAGAACAGTAGCAAGAGAATGTTATAATTTTTCATGCTTTCGCCATCGCTTGCTCGCAAGGGACGTCGCCACCACTGAAGCCAGCACCACCTGTGCAGGCATCACAGGCAGGGCAAACCTTGTACTGCCAAAGAAAACCAGAGATAGCAGTGTGTAATAAATGATCAGTGCAACCATCACGTCCCCACCCCATTGATTCCACACCAATTTGATTCCCCACAGGACCAGCACTAGAAAACTACCATAAACAAGGTTGATCGGCCACGCCCATTTCCGTAATGGATTCTCTGAAGTGCCTGTCTCGAGCGGTGACATAAACTTATATAGCTTCCGAGGGAGCAACTGAAGGAATTGTTTCGGGTGATCCTTAATCCATTCCCATGCTCTATAGGTGAGAACTTGATTTGAGTCCACCTCAGAGAATCCCGGCAAGACATAGGCAACATCTGCCCGAAAGCCACCGTCCGCAAGCGCATTGTTGCCACCATATAGGTTCGAGCCGCTATTCGTTGTGAGAAGCACAAAGCGATGATGCGCTAGAGTATTGCGCGTCGTCCAGGGCAGTATCACACCAATTAACACAATCTGCGCCACGAACATAGCTCTTAGCACATGGGGCGGCCAACGAAGCATCCAGCCGAACGCGAGAGCAAAAAGTGGGAAAAATGCGATCTCGGGTCTCACTAGGGTAGCAAATCCAAGCGCTACTCCCGCGACCACGGTTTGTCCGGATTTGTTGCTATCCAACCCTCGAATTAGCAACCATATTCCTGTCCAGAGAATCAGCAAGAACAAGGTCTCTGAGTAGAGCCAGCCGGACATGTAGATCAAGAGAGGATGAAAGGCAATGCCAAGGCCGGCTAATACAGCCCCAACCACCCCTATCAAACGTCGAGCGATGGCAAAGACGGGGATGCATAACAGCGCTCCCAGCACCGCTTGCACAACCCTCACCGCCTGAGCACTGTTTCCCGTCACCGCGTAGATCACGGCTAGAAATGCAGGATAACCCGGCATTCGATACGATGTAGGCGTCTTGCCATCCCACGATAGGCCATGCCCTTGCAGCAAGTTAAGTGCCAGGACATGATAACCGGATGCATCCCCGTGGAGTGGGTTGCGAACCAGCACTGGATCTAGCCTTACAGACAGCAAAGCCCACGCTACTCGCAGGGCCAAGGCAACAACCACTATGATTCCTACTGTCAAACCTATCGAAGGGTGAAGTTTTTCTGTTCGCTCTGTCTTAATCGAGACCCTTGAAGTCATTAGACCACGTTCAATGCTTGCCCTACCATTCTCGTCAGCGATACCGCCGCAAGCGGAAGTTCATTCTGGAAAAGACAGCGCATGCCCCTTCTCGATGCTTCTTTGATATCGCCACAGGGAAAGCAAACTCATATTGATGTACCAGGCATAGAAAAAGCTCAAGAAAATGCCTGTAAAGCCGCCTTTCAATCCTCCATAGTCAAACAGGTTCTGCCTGAGTGCCTGCCACGTCTCCCTGACCCATCTACGCCACCAAAAGCGTTCGCCAGATTGATAACGCGCTTCTCCCTCCCGCTGAATGTAACGCCAATGTTTTGCGAACATTTGACTGAAGGAATCTACCCAATAATGTTTGATGTAGTAGCCTTCAGTTTTTCTGGGGAGCTTTATCCTTTCGTAGCCAGGACGAAGGGTATAACCTCGGTGAACTTTTGTGCTGAACATAACACGTTCCCTGTGACGAACGGCAGCCTTATACTTGAAACTCTGGCCCCATACCGTACTTAAAACAGGTTTGCCTTTGAAGTAGAATTGCCAGGGAACGTCCACGACACCTAGACAGGGATGGTTCGCGATAAGTCTTTCAAGGTCCCGTTCAATCCCTTGGGGTAGGACTTCGTCTGGGTCCAAGAATATTATCCAATCATGGGAAGCCCAACTCGCTGCCTTCTCATGAATGTCTTCAACTACCTGCACTCTATCATGTTGAAAGATTTCCGCCCCATATTCTTTAGCAATCTCGACAGAACTGTCTGTGGACCCAAGATCCACAACGATCAATTGGTCGCAAAACGCGAGGCTGTTCAGGCACTCGCGCAAACGACGCGCTTCGTTGTAGGTGACGACGATACCGGTGAATTGAACCGACGACTCGTTCGTCGGCAAGTCAGAAGTCTTCTCGCAGGTGTTCTCTATCATTCAGTAATACCCGCCACACGAAGTCGCCATGCTCGACTTGAAAACGCCGCCGTTCTTTCTCGTAAGTTCGGTTCAGATTGATGACCTGCGGGTCATGTGGGGTCTTTTGTTTCACTCGTTCTTTGGTCACTTGCGCCGCAGCCGCTTGCAGGCGCGTCACGTCGAGCGGTTCATCGAAGTGAGCGCATATTTTTCCGAATTCCCCGGGCAAGTCGTCTTTCAGCCGTTCGTAGCGAATGACGGTTTTCTTCCTGGTAAACGTCTCTCGATGGAGCCACTTGTCCAGGTGACGACCATAAAGGTCGCTCCAGTAAGCGATCCGTTCCCGGTCGTCAATGTCTTCTTTATGATATTGTAACTGAGAATAAATGGTATCCACCGGCTCACGATACAGGTAAATCACATGCGTTCGCACGATGTCCAGTTCCAGGTCGTGGGTATGCAACGTCAGGTAGTTGCGGCGCTCCGGGTAGTAGAAGACGCGCACAAGGGACGGTCGTCCGAAGTACAGTTCCATGATCATGCGCAGCCAGTGGCTGCCAGTGCGGGGGAAGCTGATCAAAAAAGTGTTGAATAACTCATTTTGGAATGCTTGAATTATGTCAGGTTCCTCAACAGCTATGGAAGTCTTTCTTCGCAAGAATACTTCTGATAGATTCCGAATCAGCCTAGTCATCAACCTCCAACCTCCTTGGACAATTCCCATAAGGGATGGAGTAACTGAATAACACCCCACTTCTGATTAAATAAGGGAACACTCCGATCATAAGGCATTTCACCAACCTCAAAAAAAGCTGCATTTTCGTACCGATCGATTCCAGCGCTTCCTGAAAAAGCACCTACAGTGATTGCGTATTCGCCGGGTCGTAGCAACAAATCATTGATTGTCAGGCACCCCCTAATGATTTCACCTATGCTTGCAGAGATATTCACATTAGCTTCCATGCTTGTTATGGTAATAATACGATCTCCATATATATTATCAATCCCGACTAAGAGTGACAAGTCCTCAATCTGTTTTAGTACTTTGCACTCAATTTCAATTTTAATTGGCTCACCGAACGCGAATACAGATCGAGGCTTCCCAGATATATCATATATAATACATCTGCTGATACGAGCTTGATTACCCAAATCACCCTCACGCGAAGCCTCAATGAGATTGATATGCTGACTTCGACTTTTGGTACAATTCAAGTATTCTGCAATAACTTCGGCGCTGTCATTCAGCGCTGCGATTTCACCTTGGTCCAGCCAAACGCTGTGTGAACACAAGCGCTGTATCGCCCCCATATTATGACTTACAAACAACACCGTCCGCCCTTCCCTCGCCACGTCCCCCATCTTGCCCAGGCACTTCTTCTGAAACGCCGCATCCCCCACGGCCAACACCTCGTCCACCAACAGGATCTCCGGCTCCAGATGGGCGGCGACGGCGAAGGCCAGGCGCACGTACATGCCGCTGGAGTAGCGCTTCACCGGCGTGTCGATGAACTTTTCGATCTCGGCGAAGGCCACGATCTCGTCGAATTTCTTGTCGATTTCCCGTTTCCTCATGCCCAGGATGGCGCCGTTCAGGTAAATGTTCTCCCGGCCGGTCAGTTCGGGGTGAAAGCCGGTGCCGACCTCGAGCAGGGAGCCGACGCGACCGTGGATGATGGCCTGGCCGCTGGTGGGCTCGGTGATGCGGGAGAGGATCTTGAGTAAGGTGGATTTGCCCGCGCCATTGCGGCCGATAATGCCGACGACTTCCCCTCGTTTCACCTCGAAGGAAACATCCTTGAGCGCCCAGATTGCGTTGGAGGGACCGGGGACCGAGGACCGAGGACGGGGAATCCCGTCTTCCGTCTTCCGTCTCCGGTCGCGCCAGCCAGTGAGCGCATCCACCAACGCGTCGCGGAGGGTGTCGTGGCGTTGGTGGAGCTGGCCGATATGGTAGCGTTTGCTCAAATTTTCAACACGAATGGCGATATCAGACATGGATTCCTATTAAGAGGACACAGATGAACACAGGCTGCGCACACAGCCTTTTTTTCTTTTTGGGGTCGGACACAGATACACACAGGCTACGCACACAGATTCCTTTTTTGACTTTCATCTGTGTAGATCTGTGTTCTCCCCCCTCGCGCCCAGGTCAGGTCCCCTTTGCGCTCATTGTCGTAGGTCTTTCGCTTCACCTGAGGTTTGGGCCCGAAATTAAGCAACAGGCCCACCTCGTGAACAGTGGCTTTGAGATAGTTGAGCAACTGGGCTTCATGTTCGGGGGCCAGAGCGCGCACCGCCTTCAGTTCCACAATGACGCAGCTTTCCACCAGTAGATCCGCGTTATATTCGCCCACAGCCTGGCCGTCGTAAAAGACTACGATTGGCGCCTGGGGGATGACCTCCAGCTCCAATTTGCGCAATTCAATCACCATGGCCCGCTCATACACCTTTTCGAGAAAACCATAACCCAACGTGTTGTAGACCGTGTAAAATGCTTTGATAATCAGGTTGGTGGTGTCCTTGTGCTTTGCTTCGATAAAAGGATTCCCTGGATTTTTGGGAGGACACAGACACACACAGGCTGCGCACACAGCCTTTTTTTCTTTTTGGGGTCGGACACCGATGAACACGGGCTACGCATACAGATTCTCCTTTTAACCTTTATCTGTGTTCATCTGTGTGAATCTGTGTTCTGATCAAATAATATCAGCAAAGGTGCGTTCGGTGCTACGGAAGAAGTAGAGGCCCGTGGCCAGGACGATGATGGTGATCAACGCGGAGATGGGAAACAACGCGCCGGGTGGTTTCACCTCCTGCAAATAATTGCCCAGTAAAGCCCAACGAAATCCCTCCACCACGCCGGTCATGGGGTTCAGCGCCAACACCCAGCGAAAACGCTCCGGGATCAGCGTCGTGCTGTAGATCACCGGCGTTACATACATCCACATCTGCACGATATAGGGGATGAGGTGATTGATGTCGCGGTAGCGCACGTTCAGGGCCGAAAGCCACAGCCCAAAGCCCAGGGCCGTGAGCATGGCCAGCAGCAAAAAGCCGGGCAAGAAGAAGATGGCCGGGGTGGGGACGATGCGATAATAGGCCATGAGCGCGGCCAGCACCGCGAACGCCACCCCAAAATCCACCAGCCCCGAAAGCACGCCGCTGATGGGTATCACCAACCGCGGGAAATAGACCTTGGTGATGAGATGCGCACTGCCCACCAGGCTGGTCGAAGAGCGATTGAGCGAACTGGCGAAATAGCTCCAGGGCAAAAGGGCCGAGTAGAGGAAGATGGGATAGGGCACGCCGCCCGAGGGCACGCCCAGCAGACGCCCGAACAGGCCGCTGAAAATGATGATGGCCACCACCGGTTGCAACACGATCCACAGCACGCCCAGCACGGTCTGCTTGTAGCGCACCTTCACATCCCGCCACACCAAGAAATAGAGCAGCTCGCGATACTCCCACACCGCGCGCAACTGCAAGGCCGAGATGCCGCGGCTGGCGCGGATGACAATGGTCGGCGGCTCCTCAACGGTCGCTGACGGCGGGGATGGCGGCGGCGCGGTCGCGGTGTCGATGGTCATGGTTTAGGGTTTGGGTTTAAGGTTC
>JAADFV010000145.1 GCA_013152695.1 Chloroflexota bacterium
TGGGGGTAGCGGTTGGTTCAGGGGTTGGGGTTGGGCTAGGTGTAGGAGTAACTGTGGGGGTAGAAGTGGCAGTGGGGGTAACAGTAGGAGTTGGGCTAGGTGAGGGGGAGGGCGTTGATGCCGGGAGCGTCACCTGGGGCAGGGGAGTTAAGGGTAGGCTCGCGATCTGCGCGGTTGGACTCGGTGAAACAACTGTTCGCTGGTTCAAGGTACGTAAACCAACCGTAATGCCAATGAGGCCAATGGTGAAGACAAGCAAGGCAACGACCAAGGCAACGAGGATTTGGTTGCGGGATTGGGGGCTAGGTGGGATACTCAATGTTGTTTTCTGCCGGGTAAAAGAGATGGAAAAGGAAGAGGAAGGAGGGGCGGCCCGTCCAAGACAATGCCGCCCCCTGTCGATACAATCTCAAGCCATGCGAGGCGTTGATATCAGTAGCGCAAATAAGCGCCTATATGATGGTTCGCTTCGGAGAGAGGATTGTCTGCAGGAAGTACGACAACTTGGGCGCCCTGAACAATAGCACGGCGCACGATAGTATTGAGAGCATCGGGTAAGGTTTCGGTGGCAGCGCCGCAAAGCGGGCAAGTCTCCTGAGCGTCGGCGTTCAGGTAGTTACACTGGCTGCAACGACGCACCTGTCCGTCAGGAATGGTATAGTCATCGGAAAAGAGTAATTGGTAGATACTGCCGTTCTGAAGAGCCTGGAGGGTGTCAGCCAGACCGACTACAGCGCCAGCCTCTTTGGCAGCAGCCACAATCAGGTCTTGTGCCAGCCGGATATTGTAGTCTTTGGTGGCGCTAAGAGCGACAGCTTCGGCACGTTCTCGCACTTCGCTAATACTGGCACCCAGGTCCAAAGCGGTGACTCCTACCACGCGTTTACGAATATGGGGAGCCAGGAGCTCTTTGAACTGAGCAACGTTGCCTTCGGTGCCAGCCAAGACGAGGCGATGCCAATTGTACTGACGTGTGTACTGCTCGGTTAGTTCCGCCACGGCGCGTAAATTTGCCTTAGCCGCTTCATCTTCGTGGCGTTGATAGCGTGCCGCCGACCAACCGCCTTGTTTATGACGTTTGACCTCTTCACCAATGGTACCGGTCGCTTCTTCGAGTTCACCCAAATGAAAGGAAAAGAAGCGGGCGCCAGACTTATCGACGGCAATGACGCCTAAGTTTCCGTAGGCGCCGAGGAGTTCAATGAGGGGGCGCACAAGGGGACGCCGATCGACCATGATAGCATTTTCGACCGGAACATTAAGGGTATAAACACGCCAAAAGTCGCGTTCCTGGCAAGAAAAACAGACCAGACCGCGAGCCTGGCGATCATATTCCAGTTCGATATAGTGTTCAACACGTTCGCGATCTTTAGGGTTGACCTCGGGAACCTGGTCGAAGAGCTGGCGAAGAGCCAACTTGTATTGCTCGGCCGTATTTTGCCGGGGGTCCACATTAAGATAGAGGCTCAGTACTGGGCTTCCTTGCCCGTCAAATTCCACAAGTTCGCGTACGTTGTTTTCACGAATCATTTGAGTACCTCCTGAGAGTGATTGTCCTCTGCGATGAGAACAGAGAATGGGGGAAGCGACGGTGACAGCAGGCATGAACACAAAACAGCAGTATTTTTCTCAACCGTAGGTCAAGAAGAAATACTGCTGCCGAGGAACATAGCTAAAGGATGACAATCGCTTGCTCTTCTGAGTATAACGAAATTAAGAAGAACCTGAACATGGAATGCCCTACCTCGCTTTCTCTTGTTTCTTTAAGCTTAGCAGGTTGTACGGTAATTGTCAATGCCTTTTTTGCTATGTTGGTTTCGACGGTAGTACCGATCAATCGTGAGAGGATGAGTCATTCCCTTATCGTATCCAGTGTCAAGAGCCATCATGGCGCACACCAAGGATAGAACTGATAAGAGCGAATGACTCATCCTTGTCTACCGGTCAACGTTTATTTTGCCTGAGGGTGCTTAACGGTTGAAAAGATCACCCGGGAGGATGAACTGGCTGCTATTGCCCAAGACGGTGGGGTATTCGCCACGCCACTGCGTAACAGCCTGCCATTCGATGACCTCGGCCGTCAGGCTTTCTGCAATAAGGCGGTTGGCTTCGGCCTGAGCCTTGGCACGAACGAGGGTGGCGGTGGCATCTGCTTCGGCACGTAGTTTGATAGACTCAGCCTCACCCTGAGCGACACCAATGCGCTCCAGGCGTTGTTTTTCCGCCTCGGCTTCAGCCTCAGTAATGGTGCGCTGCTTTTCAAATTCGGCCTGGCGTGCCAGGTTTTGCTTGGTAATGATGTTCTCTGCCTCGATCTGTTTGTTTTCTACCGCCTGTTTGTAGGCTTCTGTAAAACCGATCTGGCGCAAGCCGAAGAAGACGAGCTCGAGACCTTCTTGATTGAAATCCTCTTCTAATTGTGCGGTAATGGCGTTTTGGGCTTCACGAATATCGCCGGAATAAAGCTGACTCGCTTCGTAGTTGCGCAATAGAGTTCGTACCCATACGCGACTATTTTGTTTGACGATCTTTTCCACGACATCCTGCTCAGTTCCCAGATTATTGACAATGTTGGCTGCTTCCTGGGGCCTGATGCGGAAACGCACCGTGTAGCGTGCCGTAATCTGCTGGCCATCGCTGGTTGCGGTGTCAACCTGGAAATCGGCATAATCTGCTTGCGAAGCAGCAGGATTATCGCTGGTTTCGTAGACGATTTCCTGGGTACGATAGACGATGATGGCATCAAGGAAGGGGAATTTGAAGTGTAAGCCAGGTTCGAAGACAGTGGCGACACGACCTAGGCGCTTGACGACGGCCACCGAGCCGGCCTGGACAACGGTATAGCTATTGATTATCGCTAAGATGAGGAGAACAAGCACAAAAGCACTGATGCCAGCAACTAAACCGCTGCGGGCATTGACATGCCCTCGTCGCGCACTAGATCCGGCGATCATGGCGACGACACCAACACCTACCGCTAGGGCAAGAATTAAAGCAAAAACTAACTGAGTCATAAAATAGGCTCCGTATGTGAGTGAGAGTGATGGATATTGTTTGTTTTAGTATGGTGGGCGGGAGGAGAGATTGCTTGACGATCAGCCCCCAAAGAACTGACATCGGCAGGGCTGGAACCTGTCAAGGAGATACCAATCAAGGAATGGTAAGCTGGGCGCCGGCAATGATCCGATTTGGATCGGTGATGCCATTCGCTTGCATGATGGCATCGGCACTTACCCCATACTGACTGGCTATCTTCGAGAGTGTTTCTCCCGGCTGCACGACATGAATTCGTACACCCGCCTCCGAACCTGTTGCCCCCCGCCCTGTTGGAATCTGCAACACCTGCCCCACCATCAGATTATCCGGATCGGTGATCTGATTTTGTGCCGCCAAGGCATCCATGGAAATTCCATATTGTTGGGCGATGCTAAAAAGGGTATCGCCTGGTTGCACAATATGCACCTTCCCGCTTACAGAAGCCGCATTTGCAGGCGCCACCCCCGGAATCCGTAATTGCTGGCCTACCCGCAGTTCATTGGGATTGCTAAGAGCGTTGAGCTGAATGATGACGTCGCTATCGGTACCAAAACGCTGGGCGATACGGGAAAGAGTATCGCCAGCCTGAACGGTATAGATGAATGAAGGAGGTTCGGGTGTCGGTGTGGGGGGGCGCGGCGTCAGCTCGACGGTATCAGGAATAGGAGGTAAGTCGCGCCCAGGGTTAGCCGTCACTGTATCGGAAATGACATCGGTCTGCTCTGCTTCGCCGTCGGCAAGGGCACCACGGTTAGCGGCAGGAAGCTGCGGCGTAGCCGTTGGTTGCCGGGTTGGCAGGCTAAACCCCGGCGTCGTTGTCGGCCAAGGAGGACGCTCGCGCGTGCAGGCGCTGGCTACGGTGCTCATAATCAACAAAGCCAGCACTGTAACCATGGTTGTATAGGAAGCAAACCCAGGGGAACGCGGTACTTTCATCTCAAAAGTGATCTTAGCACAAGCTTGCGCTGAGGGCAATGGCTGATAGGGTAAACGAGCCAACTCGTCTTTCCCTAAAAGCCTAATGCGATCAGGCGGAAATGTCCTGAGCCAATTCTTGCGGCATGTCATGGGGGATGCGAGGTAGATAAACCGTGAAGCGGGCTCCACCTTCCTCCCGATTGGCCACCTTGATACTCCCCCCGTGCATCTGCACGATTTGCTGACAGATGACCAAACCCAGGCCAAAACCCTGTTGTTGTGTCGTAAAGAGTGGCTCAAAAATCTGCTCGATGCGCTCGGGAGGAATGCCCGGCCCACTGTCTTCGATGGTCAGCCGTACTCCTTCAGGACTCGGTTGTAGCTCGATATTGATTTCACCTCCCGTCCCCACGGCCTGTAAGGCATTTTCCAGCAAATGACGAAACAGCATCCGTATCTGCTCGGGATCAGCCTGGATGGGAGGGATGAGTGGTGATTGTTGATAATGAATATGGATGTCAGGCGGAGCTTTGAGCGATGACAATTCCTGCAAGACAAGATCGTCGAGATTCACCGTTTTGATCTGAGGTGATTTCAGATCGGCAAAATGTTGAAGCCCTTCCGTCATACGCACAATTGCCCCTAAATCCGCCCTCATCTGCTCGACCATCTCCCGGTCCCAGGCTTCCCCCTCCGGTGTATCGAGCAGTCGCTGGATATTTGCCAAGGGGGCCTGAATCGATTTGCTCAATTGCGCGGCAATCTGCGCGATCGTGTTGAGTCGTTCACTGCGCCGCATGCGCTGTTGTACGCTATTGAAGGTAAGGCGACTATTTTCCAGCTCACTCAGCGCATGCAAAAGCTGGACCTCGGTGTGCACCAGCCTCTCTTGGGTTTGAAAAAGATGAACAATGAGGGTCTCGACTAAAGCATTGAGAACGAGAAGCACTACCCCTAAAGTGATCGCCATCGAGGTCAGGACGGTCAGGGGTAAGGTGTGAGTCAAAGGCGCACGCCCCAACACGACCACGCCTACATGGATACCCAGCAATATCAACAAACTGACGGTTACCAGGCTGTTAAAGCCTGTACGGCCGACAATGATTCCCCCCACGAGACTGAGAGGAATGAGGAAAAACCAGGTAAACATCAATACCTGCCCCTGGTTGAAGTCGAATGCCAGGATGAGGATGGCAGGCAGGATCAGAGCAAAATAGGTACTGATACTAGGCCAGCGCCGTACAGCCAGTTGGTACAACAGCAAGCCCAGCAAATCGATTCCTATGAACCAATAGCCGGGAAAACGTCCGTCGGCCAGCACAGACAAAAAAGTCAGGGGCAGCAAAAGAAGATCGAACGCCACCCTGACAATGATGTAATAGCGGGCGCGATTACAGATTGCAGTCAGCTCGACGGGTAAGCCCAGGTCTTCGGAATTTTTAATCATGACTCAGGGAGAGGGTAGAAACTGCTGCACTTCAGTTTCGAAAGCAGGGAGAGAAATTCGTGCAGTCAAATTAGCACTCAATGGTGTCACCGAGACGATGTGATCAATAGCGAAAGCGTAAATATCAGAATCTGCTTCAAGGGTATCCAAATCGATGGCAATTTCATAATCTAATTCCAAGGGGGCGCTGCTGGGGGCGTCCTGCTTGGGAGTAGAGATGTAATAAGGTTGTCGACTCTGACGGGTAATACGCCAGGGGGTAGCTTGAGTGGCAGTGCTGGGAATATCGATTTTGAGAGCTACGACATCTTCGGGCCAAACTGGCATCTCCAGGGCCAGGCGAGCAAAATGCTGCAACCAATAGACTGCCCCCGACCAGTCGACATCATAACCGTGATTATAATGATAATTCTTGGGGACCTCGAGAGAAAGCGCCAATGAACGAATGCCCATGTCGCCTCCTTGAAGAGCCGCACCGACGGTACCCGAAATCATGGTGTTACTGCCTAAATTCTCACCAAAGTTAATACCACTTACCACCAGATCAGGGCGCCGTTGCGCCAATTGCACCACGCCATAGATTACGGCCTGAGCGGGTGTACCGTTCATGTGGTAAGCGGAGATCATCTCGCCATTGTTCGGCAAGGTAAGAGAATGAATACGGCCATCGAAAGAGGTAGCCAGACTGCGAGACATACCAGATTGCTGCTCGGTGGGTGCAATGATCAGCAATTCTCCCAGGCCCGTTAGAGCTGTAATGGCTGCGTGTAATCCTGGTGAATGAATACCGTCGTCGTTGGTTATGAGGATGAGTGGTGGCATGGGTTGTGGTGGGGGTTAAGATAGCGCGGGTGCAGGTGAAAGCAGATGAACTGTGCGCAAAGCG
>JAADFV010000146.1 GCA_013152695.1 Chloroflexota bacterium
TGGTTGCCTCTACCCATGATGTTGTAAGTGGCGGCTTTGACCTGTGCAGCGCGGGCCTTGATGTTGTCGGTCGCGTCGGCGCTATTAGCGGCATTTTTGATGTGATCGTGGGTTCCCTTGACATAGCCGACATTGACGCGGCCATCGCCATTCAGGTCTTCCCAGCCTGGCAAGATACCAAAACCATCGCCTGGATTTTGAATGCTGCCGTCATTGTTCCAGTCTCGGAAAAGGGGGCTGTCTTCGCCTACGAGAATATTGACGGCGTGTTCGGTGTGCCGTTTGGCCTCGTCCAGATCGTCCTGGTCTGCCCAGGTTTTGCTGTTGTTGCTGTGGGTGAGCAAGGCCTCAGCTTGTTGAACCAAGCCTACGGCATAGCCAACATTGTTCGGCGTATCGCTGCGTTGGTACACCACATGGCGGATATGGTTTAGCGCCCCGGCAGGAAGGGTGTCTTCAGCATAGACAACTTCGCGCACCAGTTTGAGCTTGCTGTACGTACCGATGAGATTTTCCTGTGTGGGAGAATCCCAGGTGCCCGTAAGTTCATTGTTGGCGGGAACCAACCCTGTGATTACCTGAGTAGCGGACATGTCATCGTTGTAGAGATATAAGCTGTAACTGGTTCCAGGGAGGGGATCCTCGACACCGCTGAGGGCGAAGACCAGTTGATCACTATGCAGAGGTGTGGCTTCACGCTGCTTGATACGTCCACTGACACCATTACCACTGGGGTAGTAATCAGCTGCATGCTGGGCATAGAGATGGGCCGTCCTGGCGCCGCCTTCACCCGCTACGGGTTCCACTTTGCCGTTGCCATTAGCATCTGTTCCATTGAGAATTTCAGTGGCGAACTCAACCATTTGGTCGGCATAGGTCTGAGCTTCGGCGGCGGTCGTGGCATTCATCAAATTCTGGGCGGCAGCCAGGAACTGTTGGCCCCAGTTGGGATAAGTTGGATCATTGGTGCGACCCATGATGTTGTAGGTGGCAGCCTTGACTTGCTGAGCTCGGGCTTTGATATTGTCGGTGGCATCGGGGCTATTGGCAGCATTCTTGATGTGATCGTGGGTTCCTTTGGCATAGCCAACATTGACACGACCATCACCGTTCAAATCCTCGCTACCGGCCAGAATACCGAAACCATCACCCGGATTTTGGATATTGCCGTCGCCATTCCAGTCCTTGAAAAGGGGACTATCCTCGCCGACCATGATATTGATCGTATGCTCCGTGTGGCGTTTGGCTTCGTCTAGGTTGTCTTGATCTGCCCAGGTTTTGGCATTGTTGACATGGGTCAGCAATGCTTCGGCCTGTTGCACCAACCCTACCGAGTAGCCTACATTGTTGGGTGTGTCGCTGCGCTGGTACACAACATGGCGAATATGAGCCAGGGCCTGCGTCGGCAGAGCGGCGCTGGCGTATACCGCCTGTTTGGTGATGCGCACGGTATTGTAATTGCCGATGAGATTCTCGCCAGTGGGCGAATCCCAGGTCATGTTGATAGCATTATCGGTAACAGGGAGCTTTCCGATAGCGGTTACTGTTTGCTGATCATCTTTCACGAGATAGCCACGCAGGCTCCCGAAAGCAGGTTCCTGCACGCCACTGAGGGCAAAAATAAGCCGATCACTTTGAAGAGCATTGGCATCGCGCTGTTTTACGCGACCACTGAGAGCAGTTTGGGTGCCAGGATCCGCAAATACGACGGACAGAGCACTGAACGCGAGGAGAAGCACGACAAGTAAGGTGAGTGTGACGCTTCGTCGGGACATAAGAGAGAACCTCCTTAGGCTGAGTGTCGGATAAAATGCGCAAAATGCATTACTATACAATACGCCCAGGAGGTCGAATTTATTCCCGTTTTCCCCGATTTTTCCTTATTTTACGGAAATTTGTAAAAGAATCTCACTAACTAAAGGCAAAAGATCCTCTGTCGTTTGCCTTTCATCGCCGATCAGACCGTAGCCAACCCCGTTTTGCTGCCAAAGAATGACGGGACGTTCCATCGCCAAACTGGCGTAGATGTCAGTCTTATCCAACCTTTGCCGTAAATCTTCTGGGAAGTCCGTCTCGCGAGGTGTGAACTCAATGACCGAAAACGACTGCCCATCCCCTTCGTACAAAAGAAAAACCATGGGTTGATGGTGGAACTCACCCAAACGACCACCCATCAGCTGCCACCCCGGCAAATCGGGGACGGTGACAGGCCAGGAAATACGACTTTGAAACCAGGAGGCAATCTCAGCGTCACTGCCGGTCACATCCAGGACAGGTGTCGGCGTGAAATAAACGATGTGCTTGCCTGCAAGTCTGCGGAACGAGGTATGGCTGGTCTTTGCCGGTACAACTCCTGACGTTTGTAAGGTGCTATAACTAAAAGTTACGACCAGCAATAGGAGGGTACCCGTCACCATGACCCAACGTGGAAACTGCCAGGAAGCAGTGAGCCAGTTCAAAATATTGTCCACAAACGAAGGGGAGGATGGAGGGAGTGGGGGTGTAGTTGCCTGTTTGGAAGCATGTTCGGCAAAGAGCGACTCGACGTCTGCGCGTAAACTTGCCGGAGCCACAGTGCGTTGTATTCGCTCTCGAAAAACCATGCGAAAACGGCGTTCAGACGCCAACATGTCCTGTAAAGCAGGGTCCTCGGCCAGCCGCGCCTCTACAGCGCGAATTTCCCTTTCTGGTAATTCGTGGTCCAGATAAGCACCTAATAATTGCTCGATATCCTGGTTAGATTGAAGTGAAGTCATACAAATTATTCCTAAATCCGGCGATAAGCTATCAAATACTGACGCAATTTCTTGCGTCCGCGATGAAGTCTAGACATGACAGTACCTGGAGGCCATCCTAGCGTTTCCGCAATCTCTTTGTAGCTGAATCCTTCGACATCAGCCATGAGAACGGCCAGACGCATTTCTTCGGGTAACTGCGCCAGAGCTTGCTCGATGTGTTCATCCAGCATGTGAGAAAGAACGTAGTCATCCACAAAGAAGCCGTCGCTTGAATCGGGCGATCCCGATTCTAAAGTTTCCAGGCCTGTATTTTGAGGTTGTCTTCCCTGACGTCGGTGATGATCCTTGATCGTATTGCGCAGAATCGTAAAAATCCAGGGATGCATGGCGGCATTAGCACGAAAAGTATGCTTAGATTCCAGAGCTTTGGCAATGACATCATGCACAATATCTTCCGCGAGCTGTGGGTCTCCCGCCAAATACCGCGCCGTACGATAGAGAGCATCCAGTTCGTTCAGCAACTGTTCTTTGAAGGAAGCATCTGCACTTTGGTCAAATTTGCTCATAAGAAATATCAGAGGAAGCCTGTATCTTGGCTTTTGGCCAGCCAGCGCATTGCCGCGGACGTAGGTGATACTTCCCGTTGCCGCGCCAAGAAAGACATTTCAATTGTACCTGCAAAAGGCAATAAGAGGAAAACAGGGCTGACGTTTCGATGCAGGTCGCCTCAAGTGGCAGCTCTTTCTCCTGGCAAAGTACCCTCACGCTCCTTCCCAACTATCGACTATTTCCTCCCTTTCCTCGCAGCACCCAGCGTGATAGGAAAAATGCCAACGCGGCCATTCCTCCCCAGAAGGTCAGATGTCCTCTAGGATTAGGGTAGCGGCGATAGATACGACCATATTTCCGACCGGCCGCGAACACCACATACGACTCACTGGCCAACTCCCAGAATGCCTGATGGGCAATAATTGCTGCAAAAAGGGCAATAAGCCCCCTTTTTCGTCCACGATCTTGCCGGCGCCCTCTTCCCGCCAGAAAAAGCACATGAGCGAGGGCCAGCGGTAATGTTTGCAGATGGCCAAACTCGTGCAAAAAACTCAAATACACCCGTTCCTGGCGCGGCTGGCCCCGGCGCAAGACCAGATTGACCAAAGGAGGATGGGGTAGAGCAATACGACCCACCCGTACCCTATGCCAGAAATCTTGATCAACGACAATTTCAGCGCTGAGCCCATACCAGGTGCGAACGTAATGGGGATCAATCCTGTTTACGACCATGACACACTCTCCAGAATACCAAACTACGATGATAGCCGCTGGGGACGGCTTACCTGCAGTATACCACCGAGAATTAAAACTATGCCACCTGCTTCCACCCAGGCAAGACTTTCCCCGAAAAATAGAGCACCGAGGATGAGAGCAAAGGCGGGTGTAAGGAAGGCAAATATGTTCAGACGGGTCAATTCGCTGCGATGCAGTAATGAGAACCACAGGACAAAGGCCAAAGAAGTGCCCAGGAGACTGAGAACCAAGAGGATGGCCACAAAAGGAATACCCCATTCGATTTTGGGGGATGGTTCGAACCACTGTGCCAGCAGCAACAAAGGAATGCCTCCCAGAACAAACTGCCAGCCAATCGCCATCAAAACATCCACCTGCCCGGTGAGACGTTTGAGCAAAACATTGCCCGCCGCCACGCCCACAGCCCCCAGAAGGATGAAACCAATTCCGTAAGGGCTGCTGTTACTGCCATTGCCAAAGCCCGGCAGGGCCACGACAAGGATGCCGAGGAAGCCCAGAATCAGTCCCAGCCGGCGCCGGGGCCCCAGCCTTTCTCCCAGAACGAGGCCGGCCAGTACTGCCGCCAGTAACGGCTGGACATTTGCCAGGACGGTGGCCAGCCCCGGGCTAACCAAGCCACCGGCCAGAAACATTCCCGTAAAACCCATGCTGGTCATACTTATCCCGACGCCTGCCAGGGTCAGCCATACACCCCACCCTCGCGGCCAGGGTCGACGTCTGCCCCACGCCAGCAAAAGTAAGGCTGTCCCCGCCACAAAAGAGCGTAGGGTGGCAAAGGTTAGGGCTGGGGCAAGAGGTAAACCAATGGCAATAAGCGGGAAACAGATCGCCCACAAAAACATCACCAGAGTCAGCCCGCCAACATCACCTGCTGACAAGGCCTTTTTCTCGGATAATATTGCTTCCGGTGAGGGCTGGGGTAAGGCTGTGCTCTCAATCATTCCTTATCGAGCCAGAAAATCCTGGCGTATTCCCATTGCCCTGTCGGTGATTCGGATGGATGTACGCCCGTCGGTCACCGTACCGGCAAGGGCACGGATTGCATCGATGTTCTCCGGTACCACGATGGCTTCGTTGTAAACCTGGTAGGTGTAGTAAAGTTCTTTTCCTTGCACCGTGAGCACATCTTCCCACAGAGCTACTTCCCACATATCGCCTCGCGGCCGTCCCAGGTCTTTCATCAGTTCGATAGTGCTGTTCAAGGCCACGACCCCATCACTCATACGAATGAAGGCGATGCGTGGTGCTGCCCGAAACGCCGCTAACACTTCATCCCGGCTCGCCGTTCGTCTCATTTCCACAATCCAGTAATGATTGTGTGTCTGGGTGTGGGAGGCCTTAGCCGCAATGGTGACCACGTCCAGGTGAGGCGTCACTGTTTGTGCATCTGGGCCCTGGTGGCTGGGGATGTGTGGTTCCGGCACGATGGTATTCATAATGCCGCTGTGGTCCGACTCCCAGGGATCCGTGGCCCGGCGCATCAACACACCCCGCGCCTTGTTCAGCAAACCGGCATCATCCAAAGCCAATAAGGTACGCACCGTACTGGTCGTGTTACAGGAAACAATACGGGTAGTGTCGCGCCCCACTGCCGATTCATAGTTGGCTTGAGCCACGAAAGAATGGCCGGTAAGGCTATGCTTTTCGCCGCCCTGAACCACGGCCTTAACCCCAGCTGCACGGTACTTTTCCAGGTTGCGGGCACCGATCCCTTTGGGGGTGCAATCCACCACCACATCGACCTGTGCCAGCAAGTCATCAAGCGTGCCTACCACGGGAATACCGGCAGCCTTCATTTCGCTGGCTTTTTCGGGCAAAGAGGCGTAAATAGGTAGACCTAGAACGACCGCCGTTTTGACGCGGTAGTCGCTCACGACATCTCCCACGCCCACAAGCTCCATGTCAGGTTGCAACTGCACGGCAGCAGCCACCCGTTTGCCGATAACGCCGTAGCCGTTTACAGCCACGCGAATTTTGTGATTATTCATTGGGTCTCTCCTGAAAAAAGAGGGAATGATATTTCAAAATCAAGGAAAAAGATATTCGGCCATTCTGAACCGCTCTAGCGGCTCGATGGTGATTGGCGGTGGTACCGCGAGGGCCCCTTGCCCTTGGCCGTTCTTCCCCATTCCGGCCGGGCGTAGCGGCTGGGCTCGCTTTCGAACTCGGCCTGGCACTTAGGACAACACAGGTAGTAGGCAATCTGTTCG
>JAADFV010000147.1:0-1376 GCA_013152695.1 Chloroflexota bacterium
GGGATGGTCGCCAGCCTGCTCACCGATGTAGCGGGAAGTTCGGCTTATGTCTTGGGAGGCGTCGTTTCCTACAGCAACGAAGCTAAAATGCGTCTTCTGGGTGTGCGGGAGAGCACCTTACTTGCTTATGGCGCCGTCAGTCATGAAACTGCAGCAGAGATGGCGCAGGGTGCACGCCGGCGTTTCCAGAGCGACATCGCCCTTGCCGTCACTGGTATTGCCGGTCCTGGCGGTGGTACAGCCGAAAAACCGGTGGGTCTGGTGTATTTCCATCTTTCCGCAGCTAATGCAGAATGGGGTTGGCACCAGATCTGGCCTTACGATCGCTATGGCAACAAACTTGCTTCGGCGCAGGCCTTGCTGCAGCTCCTTCGCCACTATCTGCAACGTCCCCAACCAGGCAAGGGCAACCCTGCCCGCGGTGAATGGCTGGATCGCCCCGTGGTGGTGGAAGCACGCTACCAAAAAGGGCGCTGGCGACCGGAAGCGGTGTGGTTGGGCCGCAAACGCTGGCAAATTGTGGGCTGGGGACGACAGTCAGAGGTGGAAGAAGGACGGATGGTGATGATGGTGGAGAGTAGCGATGGCGCCCGCCTGGAATTGCAGGTCGATGTGAATCAGGGAGAATGGCGTTTATTACGCCTGTGGCGCTCACCAAGGCGGGTTTAGCCCGACAGTGTGCCACCCCTGCCGCCCGCATCGACAGTGATAGAAGCGGCTTGCGTGACAGATCGGACTATCACCACCAAGCGATCAAGCTGCAGCTAACACTTGTCGCGCAATGACAAGGCGGTTGATCTCGCTGGTGCCTTCGCCGATGAGCATAAGGCGATTATCACGGTAGATGCGTTCGACGGGGAATTCGGCACTGTAGCCGTAGCCGCCGTGAATCTGAATCGCCTCGAAGCAGACTTTATCGGCCATCTCGGTGGCAAAGAGCTTGGCCTGGGCCGCGAGTTGCGTATAGGGTAAGCCCTGATCTTTATGCCAGGCAGCACGGTACACGCTCCAGCGGGCAGTGTCGATCATCGTAGCCATGTCGGCAATTTTGAATTGGATGGCCTGCAAGTTAGCGATGGCACCACCAAAGGCCTGGCGCTCCCGTGCGTATTTCACGGCTTCTTCGAAAGCAGCCTGGGCCAGTCCTACGCTGAGGGCGCCGATGCCGATGCGCCCTCCATCGAGCACGGTCAATGTTTGTTGCAGGCCCCGGCCTTCCTCACCTATCAAGTAATCCAGGGGCACCCGCACATCTTCCAGGGTGACGGCGTGGGTTTTGCAGCCGTGCAGGCCCATCTTATGCTCGGCGGGATGAATGATAAGGCCGGGTGTGTCAGTAGGGACAGCGATCATGCTGAGGGAGTGGGAGCCACCGG
>JAADFV010000147.1:1443-7683 GCA_013152695.1 Chloroflexota bacterium
ACCGTTGATGAGCCATTCGTTGCCCACCTTCTCGGCCTTGGTACGCACCCCACCCTTGAGGTCTGAACCCGCCCCCGGCTCGGTGAGGCTGAGCGCGCCCAGAATCTCACCCCTGGCCAGGGGACGCAAGAATTTTTCTTTGAGGAAGTCACTGCCAAAAAGGACGAAAGGCGCGCAGGCCAGGCCCAGATGCGCCTCCACCGTGAGGGCAGTAGAGCCACAGCCCCGGCCCAGCTCCTCAAAGAGAATGGCGGTGGAGATATAGTCGGCGCCGGCGCCATCCCATTCCTCGGGCACGTTCAGACCTAAGAGCCCCAAGGGTCCCATTTTGGCAATAGTTTCCCGGGGAAACTTGTGTTCGCGGTCGATCTCCGCCGCCCGCGGTTTCACCTCTTTTTCCACAAAATCACGGATCATTTCCTGCAAAAGGCGTTGCTCTTCGTTGAGCTGGAAGTTCATTATTGGACTCCTCTAGTGTGTGGGGATGGAAGGATGGAGGGGATAGCCAGCGGCTATGGTGCTTGTGAGGTTGTCAGAGTACTGAGATAGGCATCAAAAAAGGTGTCTGCAAGGCGTTGGTGTCCCACGTCATTAGGATGAAAATTATCACCATGATAGTAAGGTGGGAAAACACTCTTTTGGTCTGGAGTCGAAAGGCCATCTCTCCGGTCTAGTGTAGCAGTCCATAAATCAGCCACAGCCACATTTCGCTTCTGAGCTTCTTTTCGAATCCATTCGTTGAATTGCAGAGCTTTATTAAATTCGTCACTTTGCCTGTGCCAACCACTCCAGGGGACAGTTCCCACCACAATTGTTATCTTTGGATATTTTTGGCGAATTTGATCCAATGTATCTCCGTAGTGAGCCTGCCATTTTTCATCAGGGAGACGAGGACATTGCCTGTTGCCCCCAAGATCATTGATACCGAGTTCGATGAATAAGATGTCCGGTTGTCCTGGCCAGTTTTTCCAGCTCTGCTCCAATCCGGCCAACGTGCAGGTCCCAGCCCAAAAAGTTGATTGTATGGCACCAGGATAGAGAGCCTGTAATTTGGCAAAGAGTAAGTTACGAAAGGTACTCTGTTCTGAAGAGGCGAAAAGCCCGCGGGTCAGGCTATCCCCCACAATCCACACCGTATGCGGTGGGGAGGCGGGAGAGGAAGGCTGCTTGGGGGTACTGCCCGGCAGTGTCGTGGTTGTGTCTTCGCCCCACAGCTCGATTCTATCTACCACCGCGTTACGGCTCCCTGTGGCCTGCAATGTTACTGTGATGATGTCTGAGGCATTTTCTGGTACAGACCACGTTGCTGTCTGCCAAGCTCCTCCATTTGCTCCACCGATAAGAGTACCCAGGAGTGTGTCATCGAGATATAGTTCTAGATCCCGACCTTTTTGATCCAGATAACTGAGTTGCAGTTGTTGCAGTCTGTCCGCTCCCCGCATCAGGCGAAGTCTTCGGGACTGCTTAGGAGGAATTTCGGAATAACTTCTATCTGTCCAGGCAGCATGGGTGACAGCCATGAAGTCGTAGCGAGATGGTATTCCTTCCTGGAGATTGAAAACTACAACCTTATCTGTTTCCGTAACGGGGAAGAAAATCTTTGCATTTTTGGGTTTTTCATAGATCAGGGTTTGGTCACGCCAGACCTCGTCGTCAATTGGGGCCCAGAGCTGGGCGATTTGTTGCTCAGCTTTTCCTTTCAGTCCCACGAACCAAATAGTTCCTTCTGTGGAATCTATGATTTGGCGCCAATCTCTGTCACGCACGGGAATAATTTCTACATCTTCTGATCGAGTCAAATAGTAATTGAGGGCAGCTCTGCCCCATTTTTCTGTGAGAATAATATCTCCTGGCTGAATCTGGCTATCCAAAAAATGTGCCACAGAACGCCAATCATTTACTTTTGCCTGTCGATAGAGCATCTGTAAGGGCTGGAGGTGCAGCCCTCCCAATATCAACAGCAGGGGGACGATAGTCGAGAGGGAAAGACGATCCGGACTTGCCTTTGTTCCCGAAGTGGGATTGTTTTCTTGATGAGTAATTGCCCCAATTAAAGATGGGATGGCATTAATGCCATTGGCCACCATCATGAGAAAGAAGGGCAGGAGGTAGACAAAGTATTTGACCGTTACATTGTGGAGGAATTCAACAAAAAGGCTTGTAATGAGAGGGGAAAGAACTAACAAGAGAAGAAACCACCAGGCATTTCGGTTATCCCAATACAATCGAAGCCAGCCTAAAAAGAAGAGAGGAATCATTAACCATTGCAAGGTCGTGCCACCAGCAAACAACATACCGATTTCTTGTAAAAAATTGAAGTTAAAGAAAAAGGGAAGGGTAGGAGGGAAGGTGAAACGTGCCAGATGTTCTCCGGTTGGGCCTATACCGGTTTGTAAAACTCGCAAAATCAACCATAATACAGGCATAGAAAAAAGCAAGATGATTATGCCTGCTCCCAGGAGGGGTCTTATCTGTTTTTGTTTTGAAGTATGCCCTTGAAAGGACCAAGGGGAGCGCCGAAAAATCGAGATGAAGGCGAATAGTGCGAGGCTAAGTAAGTACCAGACAGAAAATAAATGGGTGTAGATCGAAAGTAGGGCGGATAGAACAAGGAGTATCCAGTCGTGCCACTGTCGTTTGGGGTGCGTGAGGACGAGGAAAAAATAAGTGACTGTGGCTAAGGACAAGGCTGAAAGCAAGGAGTAGTAACGAGCATCCTGCGAATACCAGATATGCAAAGGAGAGATGGCCAATAGCAGGGAGGCAATCAGCGCTACCCGTTCTCCAAGCCAGATACAGGTTAGGCGATAAAGATAATAAACCGCCACTACGCCAAAAAAAGCTGATGGGAAACGTACCCAGAATTCACTACTACTTATTCGGGTGGTAAGATGCACCAACATGTAAAGGATTGGCATATCAGGGGGACGGGTCAACCCTCGTAGGATATGTAACAACCCCGCCTGCGACCAGCTTGCCGTCCAAATTTCGTCTCCCCACAAGCCTTTGTATCCGAGATGATAGAAACGAAATATCGCGGCTAAAGTCAACAGCAGGTACAAGGCAAGGGAACTTGGGGAGAATAGCTTTGTTTTGTTATCAGACATACGAAAAATGCTCTTCCTCTACAGGGAGTTGCCGCAGTAAGTAGTACTGTTTCATTTAATTGCAAGGTCAGCGAAGCAAAAAGAAGACATAATGAAAAATATCAGCATAGATGGTCCTTGGCTCTCTGCCGCCCGGTGTTGAGGATGTTTCTGACAAGGCTAGCGTGGGCGCGCCATGCGCCGGATTTCTTCCACGACCCCTGGGTTGACGAGGGCGCTGAGGTCGCCGGCAGGCTGGTCGAGATAGGCAGCGCGCAAGACGCGGCGCATGACCTTGGCGTTGCGGGTTTTGGGCAGGTCGGGCACGAAGATGATGTCTTGCGGTTTCAGGGCTTTACCCATCTGGGCACTGACCAGGGCCTGAAGTTCGGCTGCCAGCTCGGGCGTGGGATCGAAGCCTGGGGTGAGGACTACGGCGCAGACGAGGGCTGAGCCTTTGACGGCGTGAGGCACACCAATGGCGCCCGCTTCCACCACGGCGGGGTGGCCGACGAGGATGCTCTCGACCTCGGCCGGGCCCAGGCGTTTGCCCGCCACCTTGATGGTATCATCGGAACGACCGAGAATGTACCATTGATCGTCTTTGTCGATGGCAGCGAAATCGCCATGTACCCACACATCGGGAAATCGACTCCAGTAGGTCTGGATGTAGCGCTCGGGGTCTTTCCAGAAACCACGAGTCATGCCGATCCAGGGTTCACGGATGATCAGCTCGCCCACAGCTTCGCGCAGAGGCTGGCCATTATCATCCACGACGTCGGCCGCCATGTCGAGGGTGGGGCCGGAGAAGGCCATGGGTTTGAGGGGTGTGACCACATTGCCCATAAGGATACCGCCGGATATTTCGGTGCCGCCGGAGTAATTGATGATGGGGCGTTTGCCCTCGCCTACTACCTCAAACAGCCACATCCAGGGGTCGGGGTTCCAGGGTTCGCCGGTGGAGCCGAAGGCACGCAGACTGGAGAGATCATGACGCTTGACCGGCGCTTCGCCATGCACCATCAAGGCGCGAATCAGGGTGGGGGAGACACCGAGATGGGTGATACCGTGCGCTTCTACCAGCTTCCAGAGGCGCTCGATGTCGGGATAATCGGGAGCGCCGTCGTAAAAGACCATGGTGCTGCCCAAAAGCAGGGTACCGAACACCTCCCACGGGCCCATCATCCAGCCCATGTCGGTCATCCAGTAAAGCACGTCGTCCTCTCGCAAATCAAGGCCCATGGCGATATCGGCCGCGGCCTTGATGGGAAAACCGCAGTGGGTATGCACGGCGCCTTTGGGCCGGCCTGTGGTGCCCGAGGTGTAGATGATCATGATCAGGTCTTCGGCCGAGGTGTGTTCGCTGTGAGCCTCCGACGATTGGGCCGGGATGAGTTCATGCCACCAGTGGTCGCGGCCTGGCTGCCATGGCACTTCGATGCCGGTACGTCGATGCACGATCACGTGCTCGACCGTGGGTACCTGCTGCAGGGCCCTGTCGGCGATGGATTTCATGTTGACGACACGGCCACGACGATAGGCGCCATCCGCAGCAAAGAGCGCCTTAGCACCGGCATCGGCCAGGCGGGTGGCTACGGCGCCGGCGCCATAACCGGAAAACAGGGGCAGGATGACGCCGCCGATTTTGGCGATGGCGAGGAGGGCGATGGCGATTTCGGGGGTCATGGGCATGTAGAGGCCGATGGCATCACCCTTGCCCAGGCCCAGGCTGCGTAGGGCGTTGGCGGTACGATTGACTTCGCGCGTGAGCTGGCCATACGTGAGCGTACGCGTGGTTCCTTCTTCCCCCTCCCAACGCAGCGCGATCCTGTCCTCCTTGGTGGTGCCCATCCATTTGTCCAGGCAATTGTGGACGATGTTCATCTCTCCGTCCAGGCACCACTGCGCCCAGGCTTTGCCCCTGGATACATCTAGAATCTGTGTGTAGGGTTTGTAGAACTGGATATCGAGATGTTTCAGCATCTCATCCCAGAACCAGCCGACGTCGGCAATGGCGGCCTCGTGTAGCGCTTGCCAGCTTTGGAAGCCATGCGCCTGCATAAAATGCTGCACATGACTGCCGTCGACGTACTCGGGGGTGGGCTGCCAGACGAACTCGCCCCCAAACTCGAATTCAGACATCGTTCTCCTCCCGTGTGGTGTGGTGGATTGAGCAGTTGCTACAGGCTTCTGCTTATGAAAACGACGTAAATCTCTCACAAAGATGCCTAGGGCAGGGAATTTTCTGTTTTTTGCGCTTTTGCGAGAGATATTTTTAGAAAAGCCGGAAGAATGTTCAGACAGTGTAGACCAACCCCAGGATTTGGGGCTCACCCCACACTGCCCAGTTCCAGCGTGAATTACCCAGAGGATCGGTGATCAACTGGAGGATCATGGTTTGTCCGGCCAGGGAGGGCAGGTCGATGGTGAAGTTTTCCCAGCCGACCTCACCTTTGAGATGACTCCAGATGGGGCGACCGTTGACGCGTACACGAAAGGCAACTTTGTTGTCGTCGGAAAGCAAGGCGCCATCACGCACACCCGCGGCAAAGTGCATTTTGAGGATATCGATCTCGCTGGGCGCCTGGATCTGGTATTCGAGCACGGACATGCCTGTGGCAGGGGGGTGTTGCCAGATAGCCTGGCGGATGATACCGTCGCAGGTTGCAGCCGCTACCTTGATTTCCATGCCGCTAGGATCGGCGGTCGCAGCTTGGTTGGCCTGGGTGAAATGCTCGATGAGATCATAAACCCACACGGTTTCTGTGCCCGCGGTATCTTCCCAGGCCGAGGGCGAATGCCACTGTTCTTCCTGCCATTTGAGAAAGCTGATGTACTGCGAGAGCAGTATCAGGCTTTCTTCGGAAAGATCGGTAATACGCCGGGTGATGGCGTCGATTTCGTCTTGACGATGCATGGGAAGGCCCTGAAGATGGGGACGCGGATGAACGCGAAGGACACGGATTTTCTGAAAGAAACCGTAGGTTAGGAACTCCAGACTAATGACTGAAGACCAATGACTGGCGACTAACCCATTCTAACCCAAGCAGGCAAAAGCTCACAAACGTTGGTGTTTGGGAAATGTTGACCCCTACTTGGCCTTCCCCCAACGCTCGCTGCTCTCGCTTTTTTTTGGGGGGGTAGGGAGGGGAAT
>JAADFV010000148.1 GCA_013152695.1 Chloroflexota bacterium
GTCTCCGATGCTTAAATCAATCATGCCCGGTGCAAGACTGAGCAGACTCTGTTCTCCGGATTTGATGTGAAGGATGGTCTCGACACCGAGAGGCTCGGTCAAAATCAATTCGCCGCTAAACCGGCCCTGCGGCGTGGGATTGACATCTTCGGGCCGGATGCCAATCTGGAAGGTTTCGGGAAGATCGAGCTGAGGCATGGGTAGGCGTAATGTGCTGTCCTCGATGTAGATGGCGCCATTTTCTCTTCTGGCATTGACGAGGTTGATGCGAGGTGTTCCCACCAACTGCGCCACAAACGTCGTCGCCGGCCTGTCGTAAATGTCTTCGGGCGAACCGATCTGCACGATGTGTCCCTGATTCAGGACAGCAATACGATCGGCCATGGTCAAAGCTTCGATCTGGTCATGCGTAACAAAGAGCGTGGTACTCCCCTGCGTCTTCTGCAAATGCTGGAGTTCGACACGCAAGGCCTCGCGCAGTTTAGCGTCGAGATTGGAGAGCGGTTCATCCATCAAGAAGATGCGCGGCTCGCGCACAATAGCGCGGCCGATCGACACCCGCTGCATCTCACCACCGGAAAGATTACTGGTTTTCCGGTCGAGGAGATGGCCGATGCGAAGTTTTTCCGCGGTTTGCTCGATGCGTCGGCGAATCTCGTCCTCTTTGAGGCGGCGGATAGGTGCCCGCAAAGGGAAGGCCAGATTCTCGAAGACGGTCATCGTTGGATAAAGCGAGTATTGCTGGAACACGAAAGCGACATCTCGCTCGGCCGGCGTGACCGTGTTGATGTTGACGCCGTCGAAGATGATGTCACCCTCATCCTGCTGTTCGAGACCGGCAATGACACGTAAGGTTGTTGTCTTCCCGGCGCCTGTTGGCCCCAACAAAACAAAGAACTCGCTATCCTTGATGTCAAAGGTAATATTGCTCAGTGCCGTGATATTTTTGAATTTCTTGGTGATGTTGATCAGCTCGATGTTACTCACGCATTCACCTCCCGACAAATCGCCTTTTCTGTCACGGGGTTGAAGAAACGCATCATCTGGGCCTCGAGATCGAAATGGATATTTGTGCCGATAGGATAGGAAATGATACGGTCCACGCGAATATGCACGAGTTCATGTTCATTGATGTTGACATGAAGCATGGTGTAGGCTCCCAGCAGCTCGGTAGCATAGACTCGGCCGGCAAGACGGCCCTTTTCCTTGATGTGGGCTGCCTCCGGACGGAATCCGACGATGATGTCTCCTTCAGTCCCTAATTCTTTCTCGATTGCTCCCCGCCATTCCTGTGGCACCTCCAGCCGATTATCTGTCCCGGCCAGGCGGATGATGCCCTGGGCGTACTCTCCTGAGACCAAATTCATGCCGGGGCTGCCGATAAAGCGGGCAACGAAAAGGCTGGCGGGATTGTGGTACACGTCGGCGGGGCTGCCCACTTGCTGGATCTCGGCGGCGGACATGACGACGATGCGGTCGCCCATGGCCATAGCCTCGATCTGGTCATGGGTTACGTAGATGGTAGTGGCGTGCTGGTCGATGTGTAGCTGCTTGATCTCCGCCCGCATCGTCTCGCGGAACTCGGCGTCCAGGGCGCCCAGGGGCTCGTCCATGAGAAAAGCGGCAGGGCGCCGTACCAGGGATCGGGCCAGGGCCACACGCTGTTGGTCGCCCCCGCTGAGCCGGCCCGGCTTTGCTTTGAGCAAGTGTCGGATACGCAGTAACTTGACGACTTCGTTGACACGTTGATTGATGAGTTCTTTCGATGCCCCCTCGGCTTTGAGGGGAAAGGCGATGTTGTCACGGACAGAAAGATGGGGATAAAGGGCGTAGAGCTGAAACACGAAGGCGATGTTGCGCTCGCTGGGATGTAGCCAGGTGACATTTTTCCCGTCCAAGAGGATAGTGCCGCCGCTGACGGTTTCGAGCCCCGAAATCATGCGTAAGGTTGTCGTCTTGCCGCAGCCGGACGGGCCTAAGAGGACGACAAATTCACCATCATGGACGGTCAAATCCATGGGCTTCACGGCTTGAAAATCGCCAAATCGTTTCTCCACCTGTTTGAGTTCGATGGTAGCCATAGCTTTTTGTCTGGGTGATGGATGGTAGGGTGCTGATCAGCGACGGACAGCACCGAAGGTGACGCCACGCAACAGGTGATTTCGTAGCAAAAAGGTGACGATAACAACCGGGATGAGGAATCCCAGGCTACCGGCGGCAATAGCAGACCATTCGATTCCACCTCGGCCCAGCATGGTGGCGATGCTGGGTGGGGCAGTACGAGCTTTGTCACTGGTCAGCATGAGGGCAAAGGCATATTCGTTCCAGGCGAAAATCAGGCAAAATACCGTAGTGGCGGCAATGCCGGTCGCAGCCTGGGGCAAGACGATTTTGTAGAAAGCCTGGAAGCGGGTGTAGCCATCGACCATTGCCGCGTCTTCATATTCCGTGGGAATTTCATCCATGAAACCTTTCAGCAACCACACAGCCAGGGAAAGATTGAAGGCCGTATAGAGCAAAATCATCCCCAAATGCGTGTCATGCAAGTCTAACTGGCGGTACATGAGGAAGAGAGGAATAGTCACGACAACCGCAGGTAACATGCGCGTACTAAGAATGAAAAAGAGCAAATCATCCTTGCCCGGGATGTCAAAACGACTAAAGGCATAGGCAGAAAAGGTACCAAGAACGACCGAAAACAAGGTCGAGAGGCCGGCGATGATCAGTGAATTCTTCAGCCTGCCCACGTAATCACTCGGTCCTGTAATTTCCTGCCCGGTCTTCAGGGCGATGCGCTCGAATAGGGAGAGTTCCCCCGCCTCTGCCGCTCGTTGCAATTCCGGGAGCCGGGATTTGGGCACGACCGCCCGCTCTGTGAACAGGTAGACGAAGCCTTCGAGGGTGGGGCGAAAGATGACTTTGGGAGGCACGGAGACGACATCTGCCCGAGATTTAAAGGCTGTGATCGCCATGACAAAGATAGGAATGAGGAGGGTGACTGCGATGACGATGACAAGAATCGCCCGGATCCTGGCCACGAGACGAGCACGGGGATGAACTTTGTCGACTCTAGTGGAGATGACGACCGGCTTGCTGGGGCCGGTTTCGGTAAATGATGCCATGTTACTAACCTCAAGCCCGCATCTTATTGAGATACCTGATGTACAGGTTGCTGATGGCGATGATGATGATAAGAATGATGTAAGCGAGGGCGCTGGCTCTTCCTGTTTGCCATTGCCCCAAGAACGCTTGCCGGTAGAGATTCACGGCAATCAGCTCCGTTTGGTCCCCCGGACCACCTCCCGTCATCCCCATGACCAGATCAAATGACTTGAACGCTTCGATAGTGCGGAAAAGAATGGCAATCAGCAGCAGTGGTAAGACTTGGGGCAAGGTGATATGCCAAAATTGAAACCAGGAGCTGGCGCGATCGATAGAGGCTGCTTCGTACAGGTAATCGGGAATAGCTTTAAGGCCGGAGAGCACCAACAGCATGACAAAGGGACTCCACATCCACACATCCACAATCACGACTGCTATCAGGGCCAGGTAGGGAACCGGCTGCCCGGCAAAACGGCTGGCGAGCATATCTGGCCCCTCTCGGGCATTCGTGAACCCCAGCAGATAGTTGAAAAAGCCGTAGGTGGGATTGTACATCAGTTTCCAAAATAGGCCCACCACCACCGGCGAAAGCATCATGGGGATGAGGATGAGGGTCGTGATCAGGCCACTGCCCTTAAACTTTTCTCGTACCAGCATCGCCATCGTAAATCCGATGATAACCTGAAAGCCGACGGTGAGCAGGGCATAGCGCCCGGTGGTGGCAAAGTATTTCCACAATTGCTCATCATGCAAAATGCTGCTGAAATTCTGAAAACCGACCCATACAGGCATTTGGCGCGTAATTGCCGAATAGTCCGTAAAGCCGAGATAGAGACTGTAGAACAGAGGAAACACATTCATGGCGATCAGCAGGATCAGAGTCGGCCAAATAAAGAGATTGACGATGCCTCGATTTGTGAGATGCCACCGCCGTGCTCCCGCATCCCGACCGCCTTGCCTGGTTGTTTGCGTGTTAGTTGTAGTCATCAGCCATTATGCCTTCTCGTTTGTGGCTTATTGGAGGATGGATGAGAGAGGGGGAGGCGGAAGTTGCCTCCCCCAGCTTGCTGTAAGAAGGATTGCTACTTGATGTAGCCGTTTTCTTTGAGAATCTTCTCGTGCTCTGTGGCGATGGTGTCCATCGTTTCTTTGGCCGTACCTTGTCCTTCCACAACGAACTTACTCAGCTCACGTTGCGTCACTTCCAGCAATTGCCCGTACTCAGGAATGTTCCAGAAGTCCTTTACCATGGTCATGGTCTTGGCAAAAGCAGGATTGAAGGGAGCCGCATTGAGGAAGGTTTCCGTCTGGAGCACGTTGCTGTTGCAGGTGTAGCCACCCAGCTCAGCCCATTTCGCCTGGATGTCTTCCTGGGCAAACCATTTGATAAAGGCTTTGGCGGCTTCCTGGCGCTCGGGGCTGATGTAGCTGATCACACTCATGCCCTGGCCACCAAGAGCGGCATGCTGGTCTCCATAAGGGCCGGCGGGGTTGGGGAAGTAGCCGGTGCTCTCGGCGTAGGGATTGATGCCCGAGTTAGCCAAGGCCGGGAAGAAAGCGAAGTAGTTCATGATCATTGCCGCCTGGCCACTGATCATGGCATCATTGGTCTCGGTGAAGAAGGCATTACTGAGGCCGGGCACCTGGCAGCATTCATAAAGGTCTTTGTATGCTTGCAAAGCTTCTACATTTCGGTCCGAATTGACAATGCCCATAACATTGTTATTCTCATCCTTCCAATCACCACCCCAACTGAACATGGTATTCTCGACGCCCATGGTGATGGCATCGTAGTCTTTCTGGGTGTAAATGGCTACGCCATAAAGTCCTTCATCAGGACGTGTGAAGAATTCGGCAATGTCTTTGAGTTGTGCATAAGTATCGGGAACGGCGAGATCATAGCCATACTTTTCCTTGAAAGCGGCCATATTATCGGGGTCTTCAAACAAATCCTTGCGGTAAGCCCAACCATCGGCATCACCCTCGGTAGGATAGGCCCAATAGGTTCCGGAACCGGTGGGATATTCGCCGTAATAAGTCAGCGTGGCCGGGGTCACTGATTCGGCAATGCCGTTGCTTACCAGGAAATCGGTAAGATTCACATAGTGGCCCTGTGTCGCCCCCTGACCCAACCACTGGCTGTCTCCAACCACCATATCCCAGGCGTCACCACCAGCGGCCATCTCGGTGAAGAAGCGGTCTCCAAATGAGCCCCATGGCTCCTGGATGACGTTGACCTTAATCCCGGTCTCTTCTTCGTACATTTTACCGACCTGCTGGAGATAGTCGGCAGGATCCCACTGCGCCCAGAGAATATTGATCTCGGTGACAGCGGGCTTTTCTGCGACCGGAGCTTGTGTTGGAGCTTCGGCCGGCTGCTCTGCCGGTGCCGCTGGTGCACACGCAACCATGAACGCCATCAACATTATCAAAGATACGAGTAACAGGTGCTTTTTAAACATGTCGAACTCCTCCTAAGAAAGTCACAAATATGAACGAGTTGTTAATCAGATTTATGGTCGATGATGTCTAAACTTTCCTTTTCGCACCTCCTTCGCAGGGATACTGCAGATTGGATCCAACAAGATGGTTTTTTCAATTCCAGCCATTTTCCTTGCCGTAAGCTGCCACCTACCAGTAACACTCTGTTCAAAATCAAGGCCTGTATCTACATACAAGCCCTTGGGGGAAGCTCTGCAACTGTTTCAAAACGTATCTTCCAGAAAAACTAACGATGGGTCAGGCGACGAAAAATACTTTCCCGTAGGGCACTGATGTGATCTCGCATGGCCTTTTCTGCGCCCTCAGGATTTCTTGCTGCGATCATTTCCACGATAACGCCATGCTCTCTCGTACATTCTGCCAGGCGCTCGATGTCATCCTGGACATCGATGGCCAGGTAGGAAATTCGATTGCGTATTTGGAGAGATAATTCTCCCAGTAACTGGTTGGGACAGGCAGCACTTAGGGTCTCATGAAAGACGTTGTCGGCAGCCGACCAAGCAGCGCGGTCATCACTTGCCACAGCGTCGTTCAGTTCTTTCAACGTATCCTGGAGTATCCCCAGTTGTTCGGAAGAAATGGACCGTGCTGCGAGACGTACTACTTCTGGCTCCAGAAGCCACCGCACATG
>JAADFV010000149.1 GCA_013152695.1 Chloroflexota bacterium
ATCCAGAGTGCGAGTGTCCCCTAAATAATCAGTATCCCACACTGCCATCATCAAATCGCGACGCGTAACCAGTTTCCCCGCGTTCCTGATGAAATAATCGAGCAACTGGAACTGCTTGAAGGTCAGACGTGCCAGGCCCTGCGGTGTTTGCACGACCTGCGTACGGCGATCCAGCGTGATCGGGCCCAGCTGAACCACCGCATTCCGGCGCTGATCCAGATGCTTACGCAAACATTGCTCCAACGCCCGTGAAGTGAAAGGACGAATCAAGGTATCATCATAAACCAACTCATCGAAGCGTTGTGAACGGTGGCCGCTGATAAGGATGATGAACGGCTTCTCCGGACGCCTCCCTGCTTTGTGTGAAATACGTTTACTATTGATAGCCGTGACATCACCTAAATCGATGATGATAGCGTCGAAAGTGTATTGGCTGAGCGCGCGCAGTGACGGTCTTAACCCATGTGTCAGGTGGACTTCATATCCCTTCTTTTGCAAATAATCGATGGGGGCCTGGTTGTTTTCCGGCACACCTATGTAAAGCAAACGTTCGTTCATGCGGTGAGAACCTCCTTTTCTCACCCCACCGAGACACAAAATGAGGTAGCATTCACATTTACAGGACAGACATCACGAGCAACTGCACGCTAAAAAGGACGAAAATAGGACGCAGATAGCGCTGATGCACGCAAATTTTCGTAGATTTATATCTTTCTGATCAGCGGCATCAGCGTTCTATTTTCGAAACGGTATCTTTGCAGAGAGAAAGATGATGTACGACAGATAGAGAGGAAACGTGACAAAAGGTGTATCATCAACAGACAGTCAATTCTACACATCACGTCCCCAAAAAGAACGCCGTAGAAAATGAAAAAATGTCTCCTGGAAAAGTGAACCACGCTAAAAGCCGTCGGGGGGAATAAATCTGGCACAGGAGAGTGAGCCAGAAAGCTGAAGCGGGCACGCGCGAGAGGCAACCTTAAATACATTATACACACCTCAGGCTGATCTCGCAACACGGGAACCATCACTGTCCACATTCACACCTCGGCGTTGGCAGTTCGACCATGACCCCTGCGGCCGGGGGCAGAATGAATTTAGTCCTTTGCCAGTCAGCTTTTGGCCCCCTAAGCTAGTAATTTGCGCCAGAGGAGGAAGGAGCAGGAAGTAGTAAGAAGCAAGGAGCAGGAAGCAAGGAGTAGGAAGCAAGGAGTAAGAAGCAGGGCTTACTCGCCCGTAAAGGGAGGAAGATGGGAGGGTGCGTTTTCAGACCCGGTTTACCGGTTTTCTGGTTTACCGGTGTATCTGTCCACCCATATCCCGGTCTTGCCTTCTTGGTTATGTGTCGAGGTAAGGATGCAAGTGATTGCGCAGGGCTCATATTTGCTCTGCACCTGGCGGCTCGCTATAATGCATCGTTACCACCATTTCCCACTATGAACATAATTGCTGTTATTCCTACTTACAACGAAGCGGATAATCTCGCCGCCTTGACTGCCGAGCTTCTATCCCTTGATCTTGAGTCTCTGCAGATCCTTGTGGTCGATGATCATTCGCCCGATGGCACCGGGGCCATTGCCGATCAATTGGCCCGGCGCTATGAGGACAAGGTCTTTGTTTTACATCGCCAGGGGCCAGCTGGCTTGGGGCGTTCCTACCGAGATGGATTTCGTCGCGCTTTAGCCATGGGCGCGGATGTCATCATTCAGATGGATGCTGACTTTTCGCATTCGCCCAGCTACATCCCCCAAATGGTGCAAGCCCTGGCACACGCAGATGTCGTCGTGGGTTCTCGCTATGTACGTGGGGGAAGTCTGGATGAACACTGGAGCTGGTGGCGTCGCCTCCTGAGCTGGTGGGCTAATGCCATCTATACACGCCTTATTCTCGGCTTACGCGTGCGAGATGGGACGGCCGGCTTCAAGGCCTGGAGCCGTAGTGCTCTGGAAAATATTGATCTAGACACAATTTCTTCTAATGGTTACGTGTTTCAGGTAGAAATGGCGTATGTGTGTGAACGCCTTGGCTTTCGTATCGTCGAAATCCCCATTCATTTCGAAGACCGCCGCATCGGTCGTTCTAAAATGACCGTGCCCGTGAAGTTGGAAGCTGCTTATCGCACCTTCGAGATTCGTTTACGTCACCACAGGCTCCGGCCTCGTGACCGTCAGACCCCTTCCTTAATTCAGCCTGAGGCCTGATGATGCGCGCTTCCGAACTGCGTCGCGATGCCTGGGCACTGCTCCTGCTCTTTTTGCTGCCCCTGCTGTGGTTTGGCCCCGTAATTCTGGGCGATAAAACCCTCATACCGGCAGACAACATCTACCAGTACGAGCCCTGGCTGCACTATGCCGCGGAAAAAGGAGTAGAAACTCCACATAACGCCTTACTGTCCGATCTAGTCCTGGAAAACTACCCCTGGAAACTGTTGATTCGGGAGGGGTTGAGCGAACGACAGTTGCCTTTGTGGAACCCCTATCTCTTCACCGGTCTCCCCTTTCTGGCGGCAGGACAACACTCGGCCCTCTTTCCTCTCAGTATCGTTTACTACGTTTTGCCCCTGTCGACGGCCTTCGGGGTGTTTACCTGGCTGATTTTGGCTCTGGCAGGGATGAGTATGTACGTTTTTGCGCGCGTACTGCGCGTGGGACGGGCAGGATCGCTCTTTGCCGGCATAGCCTACATGTTTTCCGGCTTTTTCGTCGGCTCGGTCGTCTTCCCTATGATGATTGCCGGTGCTGCCTGGCTGCCGTTGGAGCTGGCACTCATCGAAATTGTCGTCCGCAAACAAGAAGAAAAGGGCAACGCCCCCTTTGTGCCTGTCGCTTACATCGTGGCCGGAGCCGCAGTCTTGGGGATGCAGGTACTGGCCGGGCACGTAGAGATCACCTATTATTTCCTGCTCGTGAGCGCGATGTACAGCCTTTGGCGCCTGTTTGGCGTATGGCGACGTCTCGGCGCCTGGCGCCCGCTCCTGCGCATCGCCGGTTGGCTCCTGTTTATGACTGCCACCGGTCTTTTGCTGGGGGCCGTGCAGCTAATCCCACTGTACGAGCTGGTTTCCCACAATTTCAGGGAAGGCTCAGCGAGTTATAGTCAGGTCGTGAATTGGGCCTGGCCCAGCCGTCACATTCTTACCTTTGCTATCCCCGACATCTTTGGTAATCCCTCCCATCACACGATTCGAGACTGGTGGACGGGAGAACAGTACGAAGTCTGGTTGAATGCTTTCGGCCAGGAAACCCGCACAGTATTTTGGGGTGTGAAAAACTATGTAGAAGGTGCCAACTACCTTGGTATTCTCACCCTCATCTTTGCCATTGCCGCCTTTTTCGATGTTGGGGGCAGGCTTCGGGGCGATACGGTGCGCCAGCCCTCGGATCAACCGGGCTGGACCCGTCCTCCTACCGGTCGTTTTTATGTGGTGGGATTTGCCTTGTTGGCTCTGCTTTCTTTGGCTTTTGCCTTTGGTACACCCCTTTATGCTTTGCTGTTCTACGGCTTACCCGGCTATCGCCAGCTCCATTCTGCTTTTCGTTGGGTCTTTCCTTACACCTTGTCCATGGCATTGCTGGCCGGATTTGGCTTCGAGCGTCTGCAACTTGCCATCGAGAACGTGCATCTGGAGCGGTTAGGGGGGGCGCGACGTCTGCGTCATCTCACCTTCCCCGATTCTGCCCGCATTGCCGGTTGGTTCCTCACCTTATCAGGAAGTCTGGTATTGGCGATTCTCTTGTTGAGTAAGGTGTGGGCCGCACCCTTTGTGGCACTTAGCCAACGGATCGTTGACAGCTCAGATCTGGCTCAGGCCGCTTTTGCCAATGGCGCCCTGTTCTGGAGCTATGAGGCGGGACGATTTCTACAGTTCGGTTTTATGGTGATGGCAGCGGGTGTGGTTCTACTCCTGGCGCTTTCCTCCTTCGGCCAGCGCCGCATTATCGGCCCTGCCAGCCCCCAGGCAGAGGTAGAGGCAACCAAAGATGCAGCTTTTACCTGGTCGGTGGGCCTGCGCGTGTGGCAGGCAGCGGGATTGCTGCTCCTGTTTCTCGATCTCTGGCTGATTGGCCATGATTTCAACCCCCGCGCCGACGCCGATCTTCTCGATTTCCGCCCCCCTGCCATCACCTGGCTGCAAGAGCAACAAACCCCCGACCAGCCCTGGCGTCTGACAACCTGGCAAGATCCGGATGAGCAAAAAACGCTGAACGCCAATTTGGGTATGTTGGCTGACCTCCAGGATGTGCGCGGTTATGATTCGATCATTCCTCGCCAATACGCGGAATACATGTCGCAAATCCAGACGCAAGGCGATCTTCTATACAACCGCATTGCCCCCATCTACGTACCCAATACTCCCGCCCTACACGACCCCCTCTTCCACTTATTGGGGGTACGTTATGTCGTGACGACTCAGGAAATTGCCGCAGAACAATACCGCCTGGTCTATGATGGCGAGGTACGGATCTATGAAAATCTGCAGGCCATGCCGCGCGCCTGGTTAGCACCGCAAGCTGTGGTCGCACCGATGAATGCGACATTTTGGCAGGTCGTACGCCAACAAGACGCCCGCCAGACTGTGGTGTTGGATGAATCTATCGAAATACCGCAACCACGCTATGGTGAACGCCGTGAGGTTCGTATCCGCTCGTACGACTTGAACGATGTCGTGATCGAAGTGAATACAGATGCACCAGGCTGGTTGGTCCTGGCCGATGCCTATTTCCCGGGCTGGCGAGCTTACATCAGTTCCCTGCCAGAACCGGCTAGCGGTGAGCGCATCCAGGAATCGGAAGCGACCATCTACCGCGCTTATGGCAACTTCCGTGCCGTCTACCTGCCCGAAGCGGGCTGGCAACAAGTCCGTTTTCACTACACACCCATTACCTTCAAGCTGGGTTTGTATGCCAGTTTCATTTCCGGCATGTTGCTCCTGCTCTTGATCGGCTGGTGGGCCTGGGGACGCTTTTATCGTGAAGAAGAGGGGGAGGGCGCAGATGTGCGTCGTGTGGCAAAGAACTCCCTCGTGCCCATGGCCATGTCCCTGGTCAACAAGTTCATCGATTATGCCTTTGCCCTTTTGCGTTTACGGATTTTGGCACCGGGCGGGGAGGGCGCCTACACCTTTGCGGTTCAGACCTATGGCCTTTTTGAGATATTGGTGCGCTTTGGTTTGGGCACCCTCCTCACGCGGGAAGTCGCCAAAAAACGTGATGAGCAGAATGCTAACCAGTTCTTGGGCAATGTATTGGCCTTGCGTACGGCCTTGTGGCTCATTGCCCTGCCTATTTTGGTCGTCTACACCTGGCTTTATTGGCGATCGGGTTCCATTTCCGTTGAAACTGTCTGGGCGATTGCTATCTTTGCTTTTGCTCTTTACTTTGCCAATCTCAGTGACGCCTTTTCCGCCGTGTTCAATGCCTACGAACAAATGGAATATCCGGCGGGGCTGGCCTCTTTTGTCGCCCTTGCTAAGGTGGCGTTGGGGGCATTTGTATTGTTGGTGGGCTGGGGTTTCGTAGGGCTGGCTGCGGTCAGTCTGATCATGAATGCCGTGCAATCGTTATGGCTGTTTATGCTTTTGCGGCGTCACATCCTGCAACCGATCATCCGACTCGACTTCTCCCTGCAGCGCTGGATGCTGAGCGAAAGCGGACCGCTCATGCTCAACCATCTTCTCGCTACGATTTTTTGGCGCATCGATATCCTCATTCTTACGCCCTGGGTGGGGGTATTTGGTGTGGGACTTTATGCTGCCGCTTACAAATACATTGATGGGCTGAATGTGATCCCCGCCTATTTCACCCTTGCTGTCTTTCCGGTCATGTCACGCTTTGCCGCCAACGAGCCGGACGCCCTCAAACGCACGCATTGGCTAGCTTTGCGTCTGCTCACGATCATGGCTATTCCCATCAGTGTATTCGTCTTTTTCATGGCCCGTCCTTTGATTTTACTGCTGGGTGGCGATGAGTATGTCCCCGGTGCCGTCTTGCCTCTGAAACTCCTCATTCTCAGCATTCCCATCGGTTTTATGAACTCGGTGACCCACTATGTGTTGATCGCCATTGGCCAGCAGCGCTTTTTGACGCGCGCCTTTGTATTTGGCGTCATTTTCAACACCATTGGCAACCTGATCTTCATCCCTCGCGA
>JAADFV010000150.1 GCA_013152695.1 Chloroflexota bacterium
AAACTGAGAAAGAGCAAGCGTAAGGCGGACACGGCCTGGGCCGACTCTGCCGAAGGTACTCCCAGCAATCTTGCGACCATCGGCGCCAGCAGCCATCCCAACCCTGCTAATCCCAGCCATACACCTAAAAGCGACCCCACCATGCGATTAAAATCATGCCAAAGCCCTGACCATTGCCCTTGCGCATGGAACCCTGCAACATTCCGTACGAGGGCACGGCCCAGCCCCAGATCCAACAGCTGTGCCACCGTGATCACCACCCCCAGCAGAGCCCACACGCCAAACAAACGCTCTCCCAGCCATCTTAGCAAAAAAGGCATGAGAAGCACCGCGGCCAGCGAGCTCACAGCCAGGCTCAGAGCATTGAACAGGGCATTGGTGGCAACCAGACGAACACGCATCTTGCCCGCATCGTATCACAGCGAACCTACCCCGCACAAGAGCGTATCCAAAAGCAGTGTGCCATGAATGATTCAGATCGGGGAAGAGTAAAAATGGGGGGGACAGGAGGGAAGGTCGGGCTTGTTCCCGCCCGATTCGCCCCGAAATAGTGCTTGCGATATAATCCGCACAGACCTCACCCGCGATTCAGGAGATAGTCATGTTATTAGCTGGCGACATTGGTGGAACTAAAACCATCCTCGCCCTTTATTCCGAACAAACTGGCCCCCGCCAACCTTTATACGAACGTCGTTTTCCAAGTGCCCAATATCCTTCCTTGCTTGAAATTGTGCAACAGTTTGTACAAGAAGTTGGTGAAACCATCGACCGGGCCAGCTTTGGTGTGGCCGGACCAGTCCTGGAAGGACGGGCTCAGGTCACCAATTTGAACTGGCAGATCGATGCGCAGAGCTTGCAACAAGCATTACAGGGAGCCGAAATCCACCTCTTGAATGACCTGGAGGCCATTGCCAATGCTATTCCCACCCTTAAAGCAGCGGATTTACATCAGTTGAATGCCGGAAGCCCTGTGTCAGGCGGAGCAATGGCTGTGATTGCCCCAGGAACAGGGCTGGGCGAGGCCTATCTCACCTGGGATGGCAAACGTTATCACGCCTTTGCCTCCGAGGGAGGGCATACCGATTTTGCCCCGCGTGATACCCTGGAGCTGGCATTATTGCATTATCTCAGCCAGCAAGTCGACCATGTTAGTTATGAACGTGTCTGCTCTGGCAAAGGTCTGCCTAATCTTTATGAGTTTTTCAGAAATAGTGGCTACGCTATTGAACCACCCTGGCTAAGACGCCAGCTATCCGCGGCCGAAGACCCTACCCCTATCATTGTCAATGCTGCCCTCCAGACCGATCCTCCCTGCGAACTTTGCCGCCTTGCTTTAGACATGTTCATCTCCATCCTCGCTGCTGAGGCCGGCAATATGGCACTCAAGGTACTGGCTACGGCGGGTGTCTACATCGGTGGCGGCATTCCCCCGCGTATTCTTCCTCTTCTTAGCTCCGAAAAATTCATGCAAAGCTTCGCACGTAAGGGACGGATGTCTCGACTCCTCAGAGAAATGCCGGTCCACATCATTCTCAACCCAAAAGTAGCACTCATAGGCGCTGCTTCTTATGGCCTGGAACGCTCACGCAGAACCGGTTGATTAGAACCATGAAAATCTACGATATCTCTCTCCCTATTTCCCCGAACATTGTCGTTTGGGAAGACGATCCACACGTAACTCTGACCCAGGTCAGTCATCTCGACCGTGGTGACATCGCTACCCTTTCTACGATATCATGCAGCGTGCACACCGGTACCCACGTCGATGCCCCTTGTCACTTTATTGCCGGGGGAGCAAGCGTTGAATCCTTGGACTTGTACACGCTGGTCGGGCCAGCCTGGGTCGCAGATGCCGAAGGCATTCCCCTGATCACGGCCGCCTTCCTCGATACCCTCGACCTTCCTCCTCACCTCGAACGGCTTCTCCTTCGCAGCGACAATAGCAAACGCCAGCTCCTGAACGACACCTCTTTCCACCGCGATTATGTTGCTCTTGCTGCCGACGCCGCCTCCTGGCTGGTCGAGAAAGGGATAAAACTGGTGGGGGTCGATTATCTTTCCGTTGCCCCTTTCCAGCAAATTGAAGCTACTCACCACATCTTGCTGGGGGCAGGTGTCGTTGTCGTCGAGGGCTTGAATTTACAAAATATCGAGCCCGGCCTTTATCAATTCTACTGTCTACCTCTACGTATCGTCGGGAGCGATGGCGCCCCTGCCCGTGCCATTCTCATCGCATCATAAAATCGGAGTTTACCATGCAACATTCCAATTCCAAACGGATTCAACTCTCTGCGCACCTGGGCACCTATCAAAAAGTGGTGGACAGGGCATTAGCAGAGATAACACGCAACGATATCATCAACCGTATCTGGCAAAAAGATTACACCGTATGGCGACCCGATCCCCGCGAAATCAGCAACCGCCTGGATTGGTTGGATATGCCCAACGCCCTTCCCGCCAGTTTTTCCCAGATCCGCTCTCTCCAGGCTGCAGTCGAAAAAGATGGCTACACAGATGTGCTATTGCTGGGCATGGGTGGATCCAGTTTAGCGCCTGAGGTTTTCGCCAAAACATTCGGGGGCCATTCTCCACAGCCTCCTGCAGGCTTTGCTCTCGATCTAACGGTGCTCGACTCCACCCATCCTGATGCTGTCGCCGCGCAAACCCAGCGTCTTGATCCTCGCCGCACCCTCTTCATCGTCGCTACCAAGTCGGGTGGTACGGTCGAAACTCTTTCCTTTTTCAAGTACTTTTACAACTGGGTGGTCGACGCCCTCGGCCGCGAGGAGGCAGGCGCTCACTTTGTGGCGATCACCGATCCCGGCAGCAACCTGGAAGCCCTGGCCCAAACCTACAATTTCCGGGAAACGTTCTTGAACAACCCCAATATCGGGGGCCGCTACTCCGCTCTTTCCTTCTTTGGTATTGTGCCCGCCGCCCTGGCCGGCGTCGATATCGATCTGCTTTTCCAACGAGCACAGGAAGCCGTAACCGCTTGTCAGGCCGTACCCCACAACCCCGCCGCAACCTTAGGTGTGATTTTGGGTGAACTGGCAAAAGCAGGGCGCGATAAAGCTACCTTCGTCTTGCCACCTGAACTGGCCAGCTTTGGCGATTGGGTGGAACAATTGATCGCGGAAAGTACGGGCAAAGATGGAACGGGCATCTTACCTGTGGTAGGAGAAAATCTTGCAGAGCCTGCCGTCTACGGTCAGGATCGCCTATTCATTGCCATCACTCTCGCCGACGATGAAACATTTGCCCCCCAATTGGCAGCCCTGGAGGCCGCTGGACACCCAGTCGTGCGGTTGCAGCTCCATGACCGCTATGATTTGGGATCGCAGTTCTTCGTCTGGGAAATGGCGATTGCCATTGCCGGGTATCGTCTCGGTATCCAGCCTTTCGATCAGCCCAATGTTGAAAGTGCGAAGGTGCTGGCACGTAAAATGGTTGCATCCTACCTGGAAACCGGTCGCCTTCCTGTACCCGAACCCACTTTGAGAGGAGAAGGCATGGCTGTTTTCGGCGAGTTGCCATCCTCTCATTCCCCTGTGCGGACCCCAAGCGAGGCTCTGCTTGCTTTCCTTCAACAGGCTCGCGCTGGTGATTACATCACCCTTCAGGCTTACATCCAGCCTACGGCAGAGAGCAGTGAAGCTCTGGCGCTACTACGGGAACGGCTACGCAACACCAGCAAACTGGCGACGACCGCGGGCTACGGCCCTCGCTTCCTGCATTCGACCGGCCAACTGCACAAAGGCGATGCCGGCAACGGCCTCTTCATCCAATTTACATCTGAACCCCAAACCGACCTCCCCATCCCCGACGAAGCCGGCGCTCCCACCTCTTCCATGACCTTTGGCGTACTCATCCAGTCCCAGGTCCTGGGCGATTTTCAAGCATTGCTGGCGGCAAATCGCCGGGTGATTCGCTTCCATTTAGGCGACGATCCTTTAGCTGCTCTCACCCGTCTCAGAGAAGCGGTCTCTACCTAAGCGAAGCCTGAGTTACAACGCGCCAGGCCAGAAAGCCGAAGAAATAGCTTGTAAACATCTTGGCTATCTGGCCTGGGGCTTCCTACCTTTGCGGCAAAAGGCTGGTCAGGGTGAGAACTGGTAATCCCAGCCGAAATCGATATCTTTACGTGTCTCTCCCGCAGCCAGAGTGATGGTGTGTTGGCCATCCTTAGGAAAACTCCATTCGCCGGGGAGGAAAATAGGTTGGTTGTGATCTGAAGCCGGATCGATACTCACACAATAATCTCCAGGCGCCAATTCCGTGAATTTGTAGAACCCCTTGGCGTCGACAATGATGTTGATCAGGCCAGAGGAGGGGCAGGCACCCGCACCGAGAGAAATCACAGCACCACCGATGGGTGGTTCATTTTCGTCTCGAATACCATCGGCAATGTACGAACCGTCTGCGCGGATACGGCATCCTGGCGGTGGTGATTCTCCGCTTAGACCGGCATTAGCACAAAGATCATGCCAGACATGGCCCTGGATCGCGCCCTTACGAGATGCATCCTTCGGTACGACGATCTTGACCCAAAAAGCATCTTCTCCCTTGCGTCCGATTCCAAAGCGTTTACCTGCAGGATTTTGCAGCATCCAGGAACTGGTGTAGGTGCCCTTTAACGCAGGCGCCACCAAGCGTACAGAAATATCTGCCGTAGCTCCCGGCGCGACGGTCTGTCCCAGGGGAGCAGAACTCGCTCCGCCCATTTGATCACCGCCCGTAAAAACAACCTGATAATCAGGCGTCCAGGTACAGGTACCGGTATTCAACAAACGCCAGGTTTTGATGAACTCCTGATTCCCGGCAATACGCGTACTGTCTTTAACCGTAACATCAGCAACAAATTCTGCCTGATCAATGCAGTTGGTGGGCACAGTTACGGCAGTTGGGGTGGGAGAAGGGGCGGGAGCAGTCTCTTTGCGTACAATACTGCCGCTTTCGTTACTGCGATAAACAACTTTTTCCTCGCCTGTGTCCAGAGTAATGCGATAACCAGGGACAATTTCTTGCAAACAGGATTCATCGGGCGCAGCCAATCCCAAACAGCTATCCGGCCACTCCTGCGGCTCAACACCGACAACATCAACATCACCCGGGCTGACACCCAGCTGTTGTGCCACCATCCCTTGCACCACATACACTGCCTCGGGCAACATGGTGGCCTCGTTAGATGACGGTATTTCAGGTGATGGGGTAGACATAGACTCGACTTCGGCCGAGCGCAGACTATTGTCCACCGTCAGCTCAAATGTATCGGTAAGACCATTCACATCGACGATATAGACACCCGCAGGTAAATTTTCCGTATCGAGCATGATCATTTCTTGAAAGGGTACTTGCTCGTTATGGCATTCACTTTTTTCTACTTTCTGCGAAGTGATGGCGATATGAAAACGATTCGCCAGGCGCACAGGTTGCACCTCATCGATTTGTGTACAGTCATCAGGGAGAACGCCACGGGCAATCACACGCACCTGCACGGGAAAAGACTCCAGGAGTTGGATGCTGATACTCTCAACTGCAACAAGGCGAGAGGACGTGGCTGTATCCTGAACAGAAAGATCAGGTGCAGTAGAAATGGTCTCTTTTTTTGCCTTGCTACATCCACCAAGAAGAATGGCCACAACCGCGAGCATGATGATGCTGATGACAACACGGCGCATATTTTCAGTCAGACGAAACCCGGTCGGAGAAAATGAGGAGGAAGGAGGAGGGGAAGACATGGTACATTCACTCATTAAAAAATGAAGGAGAAGCTAACGACAACGTGAACAGAACCACCAGACACCCATAGTATAAACGATTTTTCTCGGTTGCGATACCGTGGCTAATTTTCTTTTCTGTTAGCTGCCGCCAAATCGCTCAATTTGAGGGGGTGAATGGGCGGTCGCACGTGCAAATCGCCCAACGAGGCGAGTTTTTCTTCGTACACAAGGGGCGGCGCTTCGCTATCGACGAGGAGATGCACGGCCAAGTCGCCGCAGATGCGACCCTGGCAGTTACCCATGCCCAGGCGCGTCAGACCTTTGATTTCTCGCAAGGTGCGGGCGCCCTGATCCCAGGCCTGACGAATTTCTCCCAGGCTCACTTCTTCACAGCGACAAATGAGCG
>JAADFV010000151.1 GCA_013152695.1 Chloroflexota bacterium
CAATGGTTTGCACATCGGGGCGGATGCCGGCGGTACGCTGAAAATAACGCAATAAGGTCATTTCCCCCAAAATGCCCACAACATGGGCATCAGGCGCCATGCTGGCTAACATATCCAGCCCGTAATCATGCACACCCCAGGCACGGGCCGGCGGTTGACTGCGGTCAGCTTCGCTATAGCGCTGATTGAGCAACAACAGGGGCCACACGAGCATAGGCAAAGCCAGCAATGAGAGCAAGAAGCGTCGCTTTAAATGCAACGTCGGCAGCCAACGTCGCTGCAGAGCGATAACAGCGGCTGTTAGTGCGTCCATCAATGCTGTCAGGCCAAGGGCAAGGAAGAGTGGCCACACTAAAAATAAGGGGATGAGAAAGACTTCGATATCGGCAACGAGATAATAGCGGGCAAAGACAAGATCGCTCACTGCCACCAGCAGTAACAGCACAAATCGGCGTGGTTGCATTCGCCACAGAGTTATCCCGGGCAGGGCAACCAATAGGCTCCAGAGGCCATACTGAGTCCCAAACAAGGTGGCCATATCCTTCCAGCCCCGCTCGATGCCAAAGGGATTCTCGCGCAAAAAGGTGCTGTAGCCTCCCCCCATCAGCCACTGCCAGAAACCAAGGCGTACATACGAGCCGTCTAAAGAGCCGACATTCGCTCGGAGGGGGAGGAGGCCGTAAAGCAATAAGGGTGCTATGAGGGCCAGGAGGGGGCGAAGCCAGGCGCGAGGGCGTCGCAAAAGATGCCCGTCGCGCCACACGATGAAAATGGTGACGGCCGGTAGTAAAAGTACGGTCAGGCGGTGGTGGGCCAGCCCCAACTGAACCCCACCAGCCACAAACGCCGGTCTCTTTCCTCCTGATTGGCAGCTGTCTCCCACCGTAAAAGGGCAAAAAGGACAAACAGCGTGAGCAGGCCTTGCAAGGCATAGACCTCGGCGATAGTAGCTTGTGACCACCACACCGGCCCCACGGCCACCAGGGCCGCCGCACTGATGGCAGGAACGATGCTGCTGCCGAGTTGCCGCGCCACGACATAGGCCAAAGCTACGGCTCCGCTTGCTGCTACTGCCGAGAAGAGATTGGCACGATAAGCAGCATCACCCACAGCGATGACATGGGTCCATACCCATCCCAGCAGGCTATAAAGGGGATAGCCAGTGGGATGGATGATGGCCAAGGTGGGTAAGGCCAACTGGAGTTCCAGGGAGTCATCGAAAATGGTGACAACAGTGGGCGCCAGGGTACGGACGTAAAGAGTGAGGCTCAAGACAAAGAGCAGCACTGGAATCCACCATTGTTTTTTGACCATGGCAGTCATCAGCTAGGAACCTCGGGCATGTACGTCGGTGCGGTCTTGACCAAGGTGAGGAGAAAGGTGCGGATGCGCGTGGCAGTTTGCTTCCAGGTGGGATGGTTTTGGTAGGTCTGGAGGGCGGCGGTGCCCAGCCGGACCAGCTGCGTGCGATCGGAAATCAGATGTTGCAGGCGTCGTTGCAAGGTAGACACATCATCAGGGACAATGAGATAGCCATTGACCTGATCCCGTACGATCTCCACTGCCCCCCCAGCCGTGGTGGCAATAACCGGCAAACCAAAACCGAATGCTTCCAGATAGACGATGCCAAATCCTTCGTAACGGGAAGGGACCGCCAGGACGTGGCTGTGTAGATAGGCTTGCTGCAGAGCAGTGTCATCGAGGATGCCGCGAAACACGACCGCCTGACTGAGTCCCAAATGCCGTACTTGAGCACGAATGCGGGCGGCGTAGCGCCTATCGACCGTCTCTGAGCCTACCACCTGCAGTCGCCACAGATGCTGGGGAATCGAGGCCAACGCGGCCAGAAGCACATGTAAGCCCTTGCGCGGGATGAGATTCCCCACAAACAGGAGTCGCAGGGGGCCGGATATGTTGGCGCGCGCCGCTACCTTCGCTGCCGTTACCTGGATGGGCCAGCGGTCGCCGGCAGGATAGGCAACGACAGCTGGCCGACTATCTCCTAACAAGGATGTCACTGCCTGCCGTGTAGTGTTGCTGTTGAAAATAAAGGCATCCATGCCCTGTAAATAGCGGCGTTCCACCTGGCGGTAAAGCCAGTTCTGCCAAGGCGGATGTGCTTCGCTACAGCGTAGGTGATGGACAATACTGACGAAGGGATAGGGAACCCGTGCTCGCAGACGACGGTTGAGCCAGACGAGAGAGGGGTGATTCAGCTCATCCTGCAACAAGAGATCGAGCGAGGTCTGCTGTAAGCGTGCCAGCAGGGCCTCAGAAACATTGTCACTGAGATGGGCAAGATAATGGCGCCAGGGAAGCGAAAAAAGGATGACCTCATCTCCCTGCTCACGAAGATGGGTTACTAGCTTGCGGTCATAGAGATAACCGCCGGAGATGGTGTTGAGATCACCGTAGATGATCAAACCCAGGCGCATTACTCAACGCGATCCAAATCATACATCACCCAGGCGATTGTGTCCTCCCATAGTTTGATACTGATGGCGGTGATATTCGGGGCGTAGAGTGCTTCATCCATCTTTTCGCATAAAATCCGGCTAAAATGCTCGATACTGGGGTTCAAGCCCTCGAATTCGGGCAATTCGTTGAGGGTTTTGTCACGAAAATGCTCGAGAAGGGTGTCGAATTGGGTGTTCAGATCGATGATGTCGACGAGATATCCATTTTGGTCAAGCTCTTCACCTTCGACCAGGAGTTCGATGCGGTAATTGTGGGAGTGAAGCTCGTTTTCGGAACCAGAGTCTTCGACGGTGAGAAAATGTTGGGCAATGAAGTTGCGTTGGATGGAGAGGGTATACATGATGGGTACCGTAAGAAAAGAATGTCAGGCCAGGCGACAGCAGCGACCGCTGAGACGCTGGCATCGTTGCGGCCAGTCGGGTTGGGGATGGAGGTTAAGTGCTTGCAGAATGTCGGCTACAACACCGAGAGGCAAGCCCATGATAGAAGCAAAACAGCCTTCGTAGTGAGCCACGGGACGGAAATCGGGGTGCTGAATGGCGTAAGCCCCTGCTTTGTCCAGAGGATCGTTCGTGGCAATGTACGCCTCGATCTCTGCATCGCTGTAGGGACGCATGGTTACGAGACTGGTGTGGGTGGTGGAGATGAGCCGGGGCGGTACTGTCGTGGCCACGGCTACAGCGGTAATCACCTGATGGGGTGTGTCGCGTAGAGATTGTAGCATAGACCGGGCCTCACGAGCATTCTTGGGCTTACCTAAAATGCGCTCTTTGTGCACAACAATGGTATCGGCGGCAATGACCACGGCTTCCTCTGTCCCCACCTTTGCTACCACAACCCTCGCTTTGCTCTCAGCCAGGCGGCGGGCGTGAAGGACAGGCTCTTCGTCAGGCAGTGCACTTTCATCGATATCTGCCACCCGCACAGTGAAAGGCAGTCCTAGCAATTGTAAGAGCTGGCGGCGCCGGGGTGAGGCCGAGGCAAGGATGAGCGTAGGCATGAGGGCTCAGGTGTAGCTATTTCGCTGCGCAAGAAAGATACCCAACAAAACACAGATGCCCCCCACAATTTGCAGGGTACCGATAGTTTCCCCGAGCAATACCCAGGCGATCACAGTAGAAAAAACAGGCTGAAAGAGAAGAATGACCGAAGTCAGTGCCGCGGGGATAAGGGCGAGGGCATAAGTAATCAACCCCTGGCCTCCCACATGCGAAAACCAGGCTAGCGAGGCCAGGAGCAGCCAACCTTGCCACGAGGTACTGAGGATCTGCTCACCCGATATCAAAGTAATGAGCAGCAAAGTCAAAGAGGCGGTTATGGCCGAAGCCAGCATGATCGTGCTGGAATCGTACTGGGCGCGTAAACGCCGAACCGTGAGCAGGTAGCCCGCATAAAAAAGAGGTGATAGCAATCCCAGGGCATCACCCAGGAGATGACTACCACCACTGTTGGCACTGGCCCGAATCATCAAAGCAGCGCCGATAATGGCCAGCCCCAATCCCGCAATGAATAATGGCCGAAAACGTTCTCCCAGGAAACGCCAGGCGACGATAGTGACAACGATGGGGGCCATATTGGTAAAAAGGGTGGCGTTGGCGATGGTGGTGTAATGGATGGAAAGATGGTAGAAGCTGAGATCGCCAGAGAAAAACAGTCCTGGCACAAGTAACCAAAGGGAAAATGAGGGACGCTTGGTGTTTGTCTTTTCTGATTGCTGATGAGCAGCAAGGGTTTGCCAGAGCCACAACAGCGGTGTGGCCAGAGCGAAACGCCAGAAGGCAACAGCGATGGGGCCTACATCACTAAGCCGGACAAAGATGGGGACAAAACCAATACCGATCGCGCCTCCTATAACGGCTAATGTGCCTATCCATTGTGGTTTAGCCCGTAAAATTTGCCAGGGTGACTGTTTTTTGGAGAGGGATTCTTGGTGCATAACGGCGTTGTAAGGCGATCAGGCATGAAAAAAGATAATGGTCATCTAGCCGAGAATTTCTTAGCGACAACTGCGGGCAGGCACATCCTGACGGGGGGCTCGCGTCAGACCACTGGCACCATGGCTCCAGATGTTGGGATAAGCGGAAACACCCTCCACCTCGAGCCAGAAGTACATGTGAGTTTGGGGGTCGTTAGCAGGACTTACATCGATATCGTTGAAATCGAACATCTGCCAGCTTACATCGGGGGCCATAATCACGCGGGGGATGCCCACCGGTGTCTCTGCGAAGCTTTGATCGATGCCGTTATCGACACTCCAATGCAGACGTACTACTGGCGCCGGCGTGACGTTTAGGGCCGTCAGCGAGTTGGCCTTGAAGAGGGTCGCGCTAATGTTTGCGAGTTTAGCGGTCGTAATGGGAGCATTACCGTGGGGCCAGACAATTTCGATTTTGGCATCGACGGCCGGTGGGATAAAGTTGATCTCTGCTGTGGGTCGATCCTGCTCCGGTGCCAGGGTGCGGGCGTCGGCACCGTGAGTCCAGATGTTGTGGCGTGTCTGATAGCCATCTACGGTGACGAAGAAGTTGAGGCGTGTCGCCGGATCGTTGGCGGCACTGACGTCGATGTCATTGAAGTCCCAGACGGTGAAGGTGCGGCCTTCCTGGCTGGTGCGGCGCGGTTGGCCAACGGCAATGGGACGGGCAGGTTCGTTGTTGATGGCTCGCCACAAGCGTACAATGCCATTAAAATCACATGCTACGGGGTTGAATTGTTCATCTTCGTAGAGATGAGCCGTGATATTAGCCAGTTGTGCATCTTCGACGGGAGCACCTCCGTGGGGCCAGACAATTTCGATCTTAGCGATGAGGGTAGGGGGAAGCGGTGTGGCCGTCGGGGTTGCTGTGGCTGTAAGCGTGGGTGTCGGCGTGGGACTGGGTGTGGGGGAAGCTGTTACTACCGGGGTTGGGGTGGTAGTCGGTGTGGGCGTAGTGGTTGCTGTGGGCGTTACCGTAGCAGTGGCAGTAGGCGAGGGTGTGGCTGTGCTTGTGGGCGAGGGTGTCGCCGTCGGAGTGGCGGTGAAGGTGGCTGTAGCCGTGGCGGTGGGCGTGGGGATCAGTGGCATATTGGCGATTGATCCGTTCAGCCGTACGAGATTGGCCCGCACCCAGCCGGCACCGGCATCCGTACAGCACACGTGGAGCCAGGTGCCATCCTTGTTCCGGCCATTTACTTGATATTCGCTGTTGATGGGAGCGGGAGCGAGTATTTCGAAATTACGTCCGGGGCCTACCCGTAGATTGACGTTATGCTTGATTACGCGCACGGTTACGGGTGGGGTGGGTGTGATCGTCGGCGTGAAGGTGGCAGTCGGTGCCGGTGTGAAAGTCGGTGTAGCCGTGGCTGTTGCTGGCGGTGTCGCTGTGGACGTGGGAGGCACACAATCTGTCTCGCTAAAGATATCGACCACACCGGCGGCAAAAGCGGGTACGTAAATGAGATTGTCCCACAAGGCAAGGCTTTGGCCACCGTGATCGGGATTTTGCGGGGATAGTTGCAGGGTCGTCAGGACTTGTGATGTGTTGGGATCGATGACAACAAGCTGATTTTGACTGGCATCGACGGCAAAAAGATGTCCGCTGAAGGCATTGTAGGCCAGGGCATAGGGGACAGACGAGAGTTGGATGAGACCAAGATCTGCACCTGTTTCGGCATCGAGCACACTGATGTTATGGCCATTACGGCTACTGACGAAGAGTCGCTGCTGAACACTATCGACAGCTACGCCAAAGGCATCACCGCCGGGAATGGGACCCCAGGTGTCGATGAGTTGTCCCCTGTCATCGACAACGCTGATGTAGCCGTCGAGGTGACTGACGTAGGCGCGATGGCCGCTGGCAGCAACGAGGGCGGGGAGAGCATGAAGGGGAGTAGTGTTGAGTAAACGGTTGTTTGTCAGATCAAACACGCTCAGGGAAGGATCGCCAAAATTAACGACATAGAGACGGTTCGTAGCCACGGCAATTCCCCAGGGCATGGCACCTACGGCAAGGCTAGCGATTTGTTTACGTTGGCTGACGTCGACGATGCTGACGGTAGCACTGTCACGGTGGGCTATGTAGAGACGGTTTTGCCAGCGGGCGACGCCATTGGCGCCTTGACCGGAGGTTCTAATCGTGATTTCGGTGCCGTCGAGGGTGGCGGCCACGAGGCTAGCATTGCTGTTGAGAGCAACAAATACACCTGTGGGCCCTGCCGCGATTCCCTTAGGTTCGGCGCCCACGGAAAGGGTACCGAAGAAACGAGGAAGACATGTACTTAGTTCGGGGGTCGATGTTGCGGTCGGGGGGACAGGGGTATGTGTTGCAGACGGGGGAGGAGAAGGTGTTGCTGTCTCTGTAGGGCTGGGGGTGTCAGTGGCTCTTGTGGGCGTAGGGCTCATCGTCGCCGTGACGGTGGGCGAAGGAATCGTCGTTGCCGTGGGGGTAGCCGTTGCGGGAAGGGTGGGTGTGGCAGAAGGCGTGGGCGTGGGAGTGAGTGTAGCAGTCGGAGAAGGGGTAGCGGTTGGCGTCGCTGAGGGTGTGGGCGTGGTTGTAGGTGTGGGTGTAGCTGTCGGTAGGATGTAGGCTATTTCGATGTAGGGACGCCGGACAATGTTGGGATGCTCACTGCTGGCAAATTGAAAGGTGGCGTTGACAGAGCTTTCGCCTCGTAAAAGGACGCCATGATTGCTGGTGGGATCATCTACCCATTCTTTTACCAGCTGGGTGATGTCAAGCTGGACGGCGCCAAAAGGGGCGACAGGGACAGGGGCAGGAGGTAAGGGCGCCGAAGCAACATCGTGGCTCCCTCGTGCTCCGGGCTGTTCCCAACTGTCATCGAGAGCCGCCTGGATGTAGGTAGCATTTTTGGTCCAGCGCCGGAGAATTTTGTAGAGACTGATGTCGACGAAGGTATTGTTGACATCGATACGGGTCAGGTGCAGGGAAGCACGCTCGACCTGTGAACCGTTGGGGATACTGCTCAGATCGAAATAAAGCAAAGCAGCCATCACATCTTTGCGGAGGTTGAGGGTGCTGCTGGTCTGAAAGCTGTTGTTAGGACTGCTACGGCTAATGTAGGTGTCGCGTGTGCCGGCATAGCCGATGCCCTGTTGCAACCGCTGGTAACTGATCCCCGAAGGAAGGGGGGTTGCTGTATAGGTGGGCGTAGGGGTTGGTGTGGCTGTGGGAAGGGGTGTGGCCGTGGGTGTTGGTGTAGGGGTGGGAGGCAGGCGCCGTACCATCACCATGCTAAAAATGTCATCGATGTCATCAGCTCGATCCAGGCGTAAGTCAAAGCCCGGCGCCGTGCTAGCGGGATGGAATGTGGGCAAGCGATTGGCGAAACGGGCATCGGTCAAGTGGAAGGTATGGCTCAGCCAGCGGTTGGACCCTGTCAGTTTGACGCGACCAGCCAATCTTTCTCCCTCGACACTATCGTAGACCAAGGCCCATTTGCCGCCGTAGGCATGGTCAAAGTAGGTAACGGTTACATCGACGGCGCTAGTTTTGTCGTAGAGATAACGATCATCTACATCGAGGTTGAAAAGGGGCCAAGTAGCCGTGGTCTGACGGGCATAAGCGCTGCGCCAATCGGATTGCGGGCCGATATCGAAGACACCCGTACCGGCATCGATTTCGTTGACAACTGCCTGCGCTTCTTTGCTCCAATAGGGGAGAGTTTCCAGTTCGGAACGGAGGTAGAAGCTGTAGTCGAAGATGTCAGGACACCAGGCGCCTTGTTTCCAGGGACTGCGAAAGGCAATCCAAACTTCGGGTGTCGTGCCAGCTGACCGTCCAGCGTAACGGTTAAAGAAACGCCAGGCATCCTCGTACTGCACGTTGCTTGGCATACCTGCACCGGCATTGAAGGGAAGAATGTAGTCGGCGTGTTTATCGAGGCCGTTGAGCATCGACCAGCGCGTAAATGTCTCGCCTTCAACCGGTAAACGTCCTGTGTTATCGAAGCGATTGTTGAACTCGAAGGCAATGGGAACACGTTCGTGATTGACAACAAGAGGGGGCCAGAGGGGGATGTAGGCTAGTTGGGCCTCGGGAGATTCGTTGCTAAAGCCGGGTTCTGTGATGTATCCCCAATAGCAAAAGCCATTGGCACTGCCGCGGTTGGCGAAATAATCGCTATGAAGATTGGTGAGCATAAGGCCCACACCGCGGTCGACTGCATGTTTGACAACCAGGTAGTGGTATTTTTCGGCATAAGACCCACTGATAATGGTCAGCAGTGTCTTCCTGTCGGCAAAAGCATCGAGGTATTGGTCTATGACCTGGAGATGGTAGTCAACCCATTTCTTTTCGGTGTAGCCGGGATGAGCGAGATAGGCAGCTTTTTGAGCAGCTGAGTCGCAGTAAATGTTCGTGGCAGGGTAGGGAACCGGTTCTGCTGCATAGCCCACCCCGATCTCAAAACCCCCAATCTGCGAATTTGTCCTGTATCGTTCTCCTAAGGCCTGAATCATATCAAAAAGGCCTTGTTTAACAGTAGGATTGAGGTAGTTCAGGCGTTGGCGAGGAGCTTGGCAGCCAGAAGGCAGTTCCACTTCGATGGGATCGTAATTCAGGGCCCAGCGGGGGGCGCATTCATCACGCGAGCCATCAGCCGAATCGGGGCAACGTGTGACGATGCGGATGATCACCTGCTTACTGGGATCAACGTTGGCCAACCGTTCATCAATAGCCGCCCAGTTATACTCTCCCCGCCTCCCATCTTCGATTTCACGCCAACCGATAAAAAAGTGACTTCCGCGTGCTTGGGGGATTGCATTAGCCGCGTTTCGCAGCTGATCGTAGCCCACATACATGCCCGGTTGCATGGAAATTAAGACATTGCTGCTCACTTCAGATGTGGGCGATGCCTGCGCCAGCGGTGGTGTACCCGTAGGGGTGGTTGTGGCAGAAACAGGCAGTGTGGGCGTATGAGTGGCGAGAATCGATGTTGGTGTGGGCGAGGGTGTACCTTCCAATATCGGCAGTAAATACCGCTGTCCCAACCATCCACAAGCGATCAGGGCGATGAGCACGAAGATCAGAATGAATAATTGTCGAAATCGGGGGGAAATACCCATGCGCAATCACAGGTGAGCGAAGGGGGGGAATATGCGTAAACTTCATTATAGGTCAAGGAACCGTACAGTGCAATCGCAAAAAGATGCTCGTGCTGGACATCCAGCGTTGCAACAGACGAAGAATTGTGCGGCAACAGAGGGAAAACAAGGAAAATAGGCAACTGTCAAGTACCATCTCGTTGCTGAGATTGTATCCGTTTAGTCGGTGGTACAGGGAAATTTCACTGATTAAAGTGCGTCGCACTTGGTCCGCGCCGACTAAATTGATACAGTGTCCTCGTTGCTTTCATGCACGGTACCTTTCTTGCGTGAAAGCTCTTCCTGCGATGACCAGAATTTAGCCGACTGGAAGTCGGACTCTTTAGGCCTGCGGCCGGAGGACGGCCTCCGCCGTCCTACACGTGTTAAGACGGTCATG
>JAADFV010000152.1:0-6061 GCA_013152695.1 Chloroflexota bacterium
TATGATCTCGTCTGGTGGCGTTTGCAAGATCAGCGTCCGCCGGGGTGGAGGGAACGATTGCGGCTGGGCCTGAAACAGTGGCTCTTACGTTGGTGATCAATCCGGCCAGAGCGAGAGAAACGAAAGTAGACCCAAGGCCATATTGTAGGTGGCGTGGACAAACATCGAGGTGGAGGTATTGTAGCGATTACGTACCCACCCCAATATCAGACCTAAGGCGAATACAATCAGCGTGCTAAGGGTCAAGCCGTACGTGCTATGCAAGAGAGCGAAAAGGGCGGCCGTGAAGATGAGCCCAAAACGCGGTTGCAGGGCGCCGCGAAAAAGCGCTTCTTCGCCCAGAGCGGCGGCCAACCCCAGGGTGAGGATGCCCGGCAGGGTCGTGGTCAGGGGCCCGATCAGCTGCTCGCTCAAGCGCGAAACATCTTCGTTGACGCCGATACCGGTCTGGGACATCCAATACTCCAGGGGGTAGATGAGTGCTACTAATCCCAGGCCGAGAGCAATGCCCAAACCACCTTGTCGCAGCGAAGGACGGACTATGCCCAACCGTCGCAGGACAGAGGTAAAATCGCGGCGCGCCAACCAGCCGACGCCCACCATGGCCATCGCCAAAAACAACAACTCCTGCGCCCAAGTGATGTTAATCAAGCTGGAAACAGGGGGAGCCTCGTTAACGGCAGTAAGCTCGGCCAGATTCCCCAAACCAATCGCCATGGTTATCCACAAATTAACCACAATCAAGAGTGTGTAAGAGAGGGCAACGCTGTGGGTGACACTACTGGGATCGAGGGGGATAACACGGGCCAGCCAACGACGCACAGGTGGCAGTAGCAGCACCAAGGCCAACAAGGCCGGTATCCACAAACCCATCCCCAAGCGGGGTAATGCCGCCACTAAACTGGTGACGGTCGCGGCACTCAAGCCCAGTTGCTCGTATTGTTGTACCAACGCAGAGGAGAGTGGCTGCTGCTTGAGTATACCGCCGAGAACCGAGAGCAACACGCCCGAGAGGAACAAACCGGCCCATAAACCCAGGAGGATAAGGTAGGTGAGCACGGCTGCTACTGGCTGGGCTTGCCCGGTATGACGCTGCTTGTCGGCCATATTGGCCAACCAAAGAATGAAAATCAAAGGAACAAAAACGATGAAGAGCAAAGCCGATTCAGTCATGTCCATTCCTCCCGTGCCACTCCTGTTCTAAGATGCTCATCCACAGGAGATCGTGCCAGCGACCGTGCCGCCATTCCGACTCTCTCTGCCGACCTTCTTGTTTGAATCCCACCTTTTCATAGGCATGCACGGCACCTTCATTTTCGACAAACACGCGCAAATAGATGCGATGAAAATTGAGATAGTTGAAGCCATAATCTACGATGGTAGTGAGGACATCCTGTCCTAAACCCTGATTCCACAATGACTTTTCGCCAATAAAAAGTCCCACTTCCGCGTGCCGCTGCCGATAATCGATATTGATAAAGCCACATCCGCCAACATGCTGACCTTTATATTCGACAGCAAAGTTTATCGTTCCTTTCTCGCTGTTCTGACGCTCGTACCAGGCTTCCTCCTGAGCCAGATTCAGGGGAAGATACGCTCCGAAATAGCGTAAAACCTCGTGATCCTGGAACCAACGCACATAATTGGCGAGGTCCTGGCGTTCGATAGGACGTAAAATCACTTTATTTCCATGCAACATTATATTTCTCCAGGTCTGATAAAATAAGGATTACACCAGGTTCGGGCGATACAAATTTACGGAGGGGAAGAGGCTGTTGTCGAGAACATCTTCGTTTCCTGCCAGATACGCTCAAACTCTTGCACAAAGGGAGCTGCAAAGGCCGGATCATGCACAATGACGATGTTTTCATCATTCTTGCGATTGGCGCTGTCAGTAAAATTAAAGGAGCCGAAGACGACAGTCGTACGATCGATGATAAACACCTTGTGATGCATCAAACCGGGGCTGGAGTCTTGTCGTACATCAAGATTGGCCAGGTCTTCACGCCCGGCAATGGTGTAGTAGCTAAACTCATTCTCGGAACCAACGGTCTCGAATACCCCTCGTACACTGACACCAGCATCGGCCCGCCCCAGCATCGCCTCGCCTATTTCTTTACTGGTAAAGGCAAATGTCAAAAACAAAATCTCCTGCTCAGCACTGGCGACTGCCCGCGAGACCATAGGCACCAATCTTTTTTCCGGAGCAAAGTCATTCTGCACAGTAACGCCATGAATGACAAGCTCAGGATTGGGGGTATTATCAGGAGAATCGGGGCCAAAAAGACGCTGGTCGTACATCTCGTCCATTTCCGTGGTATAATTTTCGGCAAGGCCGGGAGCATCGAAACGAACGATATTGTTGTTGTTGCAATAGATGCCATTACTCGTAAAATTCAGCGAACCCGTCCACACATAGCGACCGTCGATTACGATGAACTTGTCGTGCATGAGGCCACGCCGCTTATCCTCGACCACACTGATACCGTGTCGCCGCAAACGGCGAATACTGGACAGATCGCCATTATCCTCATCCGTCACCATCCGCACGGTCACCCCTCGCTCTTCCAGTGTGATGAGAGCATTGACGATCGGTTCGGCATCCAAATCAAAAGCGGCCATATCCACTTGTGTCTGCGCCTGCAATAGATCCTTGGCGATCAGGCTATCCAGCCCCCCTACACGCTCTGTCTGCGGAGGACAGGTCGGTACTGTAAAATAAATATCGTACCAGGGAGGAGTGAACTTAGGCGTAGGCAAGGGTTGCTCGGCGAGCAACAGGTGATCGATGAACTCTTGCAAGGCCGGCCCCCAATCTGAATTACCGAGCATCATACTCGATACCAGGAGGATGACGACTAAAACCGTGCCGCTTGCACCCAAACGGGCGGCAACGGCGCCTCGCCGCTCAGGTAACTCTTTATTAGATGTCTCTTCACTCATGGACAGGTAACTTATTTATCTCGAGAAAAATGGTGGGGTTCAGTAAAAAGGGTAGGAAGCACTGACTTTGATGCATCTCCTTTCTACCCCCTGCTATCCTAGCCGAGCCAGCGGCCATTGTCAATCATACCACTACAAAGAAACCTAATTTATGTCATGTAGTTTCTTTGTCAGTGAAGCGAAGTGTCTCATCGGTACATGCACCGCGAGACCCTTCGCTTCACTCAGGGTGACATATGCCCTTTGTCAGTCACACGGACGCTACGCCTCCTACGAAATCTCATAGCGAAGTAGGAGTATCAGGAATCTATCGATTTATCACTTTCCCAATCTAGCAATTATACTAACACTACCATTCTTTTCTACACCGATCCGAAATATATCTCACATGTCTCACACTTACCCTACTTTCGATCCCCTCGATTGGACGACGATCGAGCCCTATTATGCCGAGCTCCAGGCTACACCAATCACGTCCGCCACAGTACGTGACTGGCTGCAGCAATGGAGCGACGTCGTTGCCGTCCTCAACGAAGCCACAGCACAGATCCAGCGTGAGCTCTCCGAAAACACCGCCAATGAGGAAGCATCGGCTCGCTACCGTCATCTCGTCCAGAACATTCTTCCCCAGGTTAGCCGGGCCGAGCAAGAACTCAAGCGTAAACTCCTCGCTCTCACTGACTATGAGCCTACGACCGAAACGGCACGCATTCTCCAGCGCTTCCGCGCCGAAGCAGACCTGTTCCGCCCCGAAAATATCCCCATCATCAGCGAGCTCAGCCTACTCGACAAACAGTACGATGAAATCATCAGCAGTCTGAGCATCGAGTGGAAGGGTGAGCCACAAACCATTCCCCAGGCAGAAGTCTTGCTGGGGGAACGTGATCGTGCTCAGCGAGAAGAAGTATGGCGCCGTGCTCTGGCAGCATATCTCGGTAAACGGGAGGAGCTCAATCACCTGTTCTTGGAAATGCTAAGCCGGAGACGGCGTCTTGCCGCGAATGCCGGTTTGAGGGATTTTCGTAGCTACCAGTGGCTTGCCCAGGGACGTTTTGATTACAGCCCTGCCGACGCCTACACCTTTCATGATGCTATCGAACACGAAATCGTGCCTCTGGCCACCGAACTTTACCAGGACACAGCACGACAACTGGGCCTCACCTCCCTCCGTCCCTGGGAGACCAACATCAACAGCCCTTGGAACACCACCGTCGACCCCTACGACGAACCTTTACGGCCCTTTGCCAACACGGCAGAACTCGAAGAGACCGTACACAACATCTTCAAGCAAATCGATCCCACTTTAGGCGAATACTTCGGCGCTATGCGCGGAGGTTATCTCGACCTGGAATCACGCCCGAACAAGGCTCTCGGCGGATACTGCAACAGCTTCCCCGTCAGTGGCCAACCCTACATCTTTATGAATGCTGCGGGCTCCCACCGTAATGTGCGTACCCTCCTGCACGAAGGCGGCCATGCCATCCACTTTGCCGAAGCTTTCCGCCGGCAATCCCTGGTTTGGAATTATGATGCCCCCCTGGAATTTGCCGAAGTTGCATCTATGTCGATGGAACTGCTCAGCATCCCTTACTGGTCGCGAGAACAAGGCGGTTTTTACAATGAAGAAGAGCTAAAACGCGCCATTGCCGAACAATTACGCGGTATCGTCTTCTTCTTCCCCTACATGGCTGTCATGGATGCGTTTCAGCACTGGCTGTATGCAGAAGCTCCCCTCGATATCGATGCCGCCGATCTCGATCATGCCTGGAGTGAACTTTGGGATCGATTCATGCCCGGTATTGACTACAGTGGTCTCCAGAGAGAAAAGGAAACAGGCTGGCATCGCAAAGGCCACATCTTCGGGGTTCCCTTTTATTACATCGAATACGGGCTGGCACAGCTGGGCGCCTTGCAAGTTTGGCGTAACGCTATGAGTGACCAGGCCCAGGCTCTCCATAACTACCGCCAAGCCCTTTCCCTCGGCTATACGCGTTCTCTGCCCGAGCTTTTTGCCGCTGCCGGTGCCCGTTTTGCTTTCGACCGTTCCACTGTACGCGAATTGATGAAACTCGTTCGCCAACAGCTCGATGCTCTTTCCACCTGAAACGACCTTTTTACTCTACTCTCACACAACCCTCGAAAAATGACTGCTCCCACACTCTCTCCTGAGCAAAAACTAGAACTATATTATTGGATGCGCCTGACACGTACATTCGATGACCGTATGTTGGCGCTTTGGAAACAGGGACGAGGCGTGGGAGGAACCTTCAGCCAGCGCGGCCACGAAGCCATCGCTGTAGGTGCCGCTTACGCCCTGGAGCCGGATGATGTCGTAGCGCCCATGCACCGTGATTTAGGCTGTAACTTACTGCGTGGTCTTACACCTCGCCGCATCTTCGCCAACCTCCTGGGCCGCGAAACCGGCGTTACCCGCGGTAGAGATGCCAATCTCCACGGCATGGGAGATCTCAACCTGGGCATCATCGGCTTCATCAGCCATCTGCCACAATCGCTAGGCGTAGCCCTGGGCATAGCGATGAGCTTTCGTTACCGGCATGAACCTCGGGTCGCCCTCACCTTTACCGGAGATGGTGCAAGCAGTGCCGGCCTCTTCCACGAAGTACTCAATCTCTCCTCTGTTTTCGATGCCCCCCTGGTCATCATCGTCGAAAACAACCAGTATGCCTACTCCACCCCTCTTTCCCAGCAAATGAAGGTCTTCGACATCGCCGAACGCGCTCGCGGGTATGGTCTACCCGGTGTCATTGTCGATGGTAACGATGTCGAAGCAGTCTACGCAGTTGTGTGCGAAGCAGTCGCCCGTGCTCGTGCAGGCAAAGGCCCCACCTTGATCGAGGCCAAAACCATGCGCATGTTGGGCCATGCCATTCATGATGGCGCCGAATATGTGCCTAAGGAATTACTGGAGGAATGGGAACGCAAAGACCCTATCACCTCTTACGAAGCCGTCTTGCAGAGCGAAGGTGTGGCTGATGCCGTCGAATTGGAGGAAATCGGGGCCCGCTGTGAGCGCGAAATCGAGGATGCCATTGCTTATGCCGAGGCCAGTCCCTGGCCCTCAGCCGAAAGCGTGAGTCAAGGCGTCTACGCCCCCTAA
>JAADFV010000152.1:6163-13804 GCA_013152695.1 Chloroflexota bacterium
ATCGCTGCGATCAGTGAAGCATTACGGCTAGAAATGCGCCGCGACCCCAACGTCTTGATCATGGGTGAAGATGTAGCGGGAGAATTTGGGGGCGCCTTCAAAGTCACCAAAGGCTTCACTGCTGAATTCGGAGCAGAACGCGTGATCAACATGCCCCTGGCTGAACTCGGCTTTACGGGCATGGCTACCGGTATGGCGCTCATGGGCCTTCGCCCCGTGGTTGAAATGCAGTTTGCTGATTTCATCACTACGGCCTTTGACAGTATCGTCCAATTTGCCGCCACCACTCACTACCGTTGGGGCGGCGCCGTGCCTTGGGTGATTCGCGCTCCCGCCGATGGCGGTATTCGTTCTGGTCCCTTCCATAGTCAAAACCCCGAAGCCTGGTTCGTGCACACACCCGGCCTCAAGGTCGTAGCACCGGCTACACCGGCCGACGCCAAAGGCCTGCTCATCGCCGCTATCCGCGACAACAACCCCGTTATCTACTTCGAAAGCAAGCCTCTTTACCGCTCGCTCAAAGGTTATGTTCCTCCCGGTGACTATGTCGTACCCTTGGGCAAGGCTGCTTGGCAGCGCCAAGGCGATGAACTTAGCATTATCACCTATGGCGCCCAGGTACAAGAAGCCCTCAGCGCCGCTGATCGTCTCGCAGAAGAGGGAATCGAGGTCGATGTACTTGATTTGCGTACCCTCAAACCCATGGATACCGACGCCATTCTGGCAACAGCCCGCAAAACCGGCAAAGTCCTGATCGTGCATTCCGCCAATCGCCTGGCCGGTGTCGGCGCCGAAGTCGCGGCCCTCATTGCCGAGCAAGCCTTCACCTCGTTGGATGGCCCCATTGTCCGCCTTGGCGGTCTCGATACACCCGTCCCCTTTAGTCCGCCCCTCGAAGATGCCTACCGTCCCAACGCAGACAAAATCTACGCCGCGGCAAAGGAGCTGGCCGCATTTTGAGTACCTCCCCGCGTTTACTCATCAACGGCTGGTTTTGGGGACAAACCACCACAGGATCCGGACAGTATCTGCAAGGACTGCTCCAACACCTGCCTGCCGCCCTGCCCGATTGGCAAATCATCCTCCTCCGTCCCCACCAAGCTCCCCCAGGGCTCCCTCTGCCCGAAACTAAACTCCCCCTTCCTGCCGGCATCAGAGAACAATATGCACCCTGGCCACGTCTGGCCCGTGGACCTCGCCTCATCAAACTCTTGTGGGAACAGATTACCGTCCCCCTTTGGTTTCGCAAATTGCAGGCCAATGTGTTGTGGACCCCTTATTGGGGCTCTCCCCTCTTTGTCGCAGGCCCCAGCGTTGTCACTATTCACGATCTCATCCCCTTGCTCCTGCCTGATTATGCCAGTAAGCCTACAGCGCGGGCCTACACCTGGCTGGTGGGGCGCAGCGCCCGGAGTAGTGCAGCCATTCTCACCGTCAGCCAGTCTGCCGCCAACGATATCCAACGTCACCTCCATATTCCGGCCTCACGTATCCATGTGACCTACGAAGCCCTGGGCTACCCTCACGCCCCTGTGCACGATTCTGAGCTCCTTACTCGCGTGCGCCAACGTTACCAACTTCCTCCCCACTACCTCCTCTATCTCGGTGGCTTTGATCCGCGTAAAAACGTACCACTCCTGTTGCGTGCCTATCGTCGAGCCTGCGACGAGAATCCTACCCTGCCGCCCTTACTCCTTGCCGGCAAACTACCTCCAACTAACGATAGCTGGTTCACCGACCCCCGTCCCATCATCGACAAGCTCGGCTTGCAAGAAAAAGTGAGACCCCTTGGTTTTGTAGATGATGCTGATAAGCCAGCTTTGTACACACTCGCCGACCTCTTCATCTTTCCCTCTCGCTACGAAGGTTTTGGCTTACCACCATTGGAGGCCCTCACCTGTGCCACTCCCGCCCTTGTCAGTGACAGCAGCAGTCTTCCCGAAGTTGTAGGAAACACCTTGCCTCCTGTTCCCGTCGACGATGTGGAAAGTCTGGCCCAGGCCATCCTTCAGGCCCTCCACCACCCTCCTGATCCTCAAAAACTCCTTGCGCAAGCGGCACGCTTCAATTGGCAAAAAACCGCTTCCCACACCGCGGACGTCCTTCGTGCCCAACTTCTGGCCTAGGCTCGAAGTCTTTGCTCTATGTAAGCAAGAGCACTATAATCATAATAAGTCTTTACATGGCATCCTCTCGGCATCTAGGCCATCCTGACCGAGCACCCAATCAAGGAAAACAATCATGGACGAGAAAATGCACCATCTTTCCACAATGGAGCTTTTCCAGGACCTCTCTGAGAAGGAAAAAGAAGAGCTCGATCGTATCACTACCATGAGCACCGTCCGCCGGGGTAAAGTATTTTATCGCCCCGAAGAAACAGGCGAAGTGTTGTTTATTTTGAAAGAAGGACGTGTGCAGCTCTACCGCATTTCGCCAGAGGGAAAGAAGTTGGTCATATCGACCTTAGGAAAAGGATCGCTTTTTGGCGAAATGGCCTTGTTGGGACAACAAATGCACAACACCTTTGCCGAAGCCATGACAGATTGCACGATCTGTGTCATGAGTCGTAGTGATCTCGAGCGATTAATCTTGCAACGCCCTCAGGTGGCCCTGCATATGCTGGAGATTACCGGCCGGCGTCTACGCGACGCCGAGAGTCGACTCGAAGACCTGGCCTTCAAGAGCATTCCTGCCCGCATATCTTCACTACTACTGCGCCTGGCAGGCCCCAATAGCAATGATATCACCGGCTTCACGCATCAAGACCTGGCCGAGATGGTCGGGACCTATCGCGAGACGGCTACACAAGTTCTGAACGACCTTAAAAGCAAGGGACTTATCGAAATCGGTCGCAAGCGCATCCATATCCGTGATCGGGCGGGGTTGGAATCTGTAGCAGAAGATTGAGTGCCTTTGGATCAAGCACTTTGCCAGCATTGGTCCCTTTGCTTTTATACAAGCGATATTATTCCGAAATATCTACCTCAGCAAAAGCTCGTTGTAACCACTCGCGCATCTGGGGAAAAGCGATCTCATCCCAAGGTATCTCGCTCTGGCGAAACCATTGCACCTCAGAAACATCATCGCCTGCCTGCAACTTACCGCTTTGAAGTTGGGCCATAAATAACAGAAAGACACCCTGTTTACGGGGATCGGAAAGGGCAAAGACATCGAGGATTCGGCCGACTTCCACGAGTAGCCCTGTCTCCTCTTGCACCTCACGTTGCAAGGCCGGCCGTGGTTGCTCATCATACTCGACAAAACCCGAAGGCAGGGCCCAGTAACCAATACGAGGAATGACATTGCGACGAATCAGTAGTACTTTCCCCTGATCAATCACAAGGGCGCCTACTGCCAATTTAGGGTCGCGAAAATGGATAAAGCCACATTGGGGACAATACGAGCGAACGCGTCCGAAGAGCTCCTTACGACGCAAAGCATGCGCACATTGCGGACAGTACTTGAACTCATCCAACTTTCACCACCTTACGCCCTCTTATCAAGCAATTATCGGTCATGGTGTACCAAGTGATAGATGATGTCGTGATCGGAGACAACAGCCAACGGTCGTAATTTGCCATTCCCCTCATCTTCAACCACCACCACGCGGTGGATGTGTTTTTCTTGCAGCAAGCGGGCAACATGTTCGAGAGTAGATTTCACATCGGCGGTAACGACGTCTTTTGTCATTGCTGTACAGCAAGCCATATCTTGCCACTTGTCAGGGTAATCCAAGGCCATACGCACCACATCTGTGCGGGTGATAATGCCCTGTAAATATCCTTCTCCATTGACAACAACCACACTACTTACATCCTCATCATCCATCGTTTTAGCCACACTCAGCAACAACTCATCTCCCTGACAGTGGGTAATTCCCAATCTTTTTGCGGCTAAGACATTTATTGATTTCATGAGTGCCTCCGGTCTGATGACGTCTCGGATAGAGCAGAAGAAAAGGTGGGGAGTAAGAAGGAGGGCCAGGGATCAATCGGCTATTTTCGATCCCGTCTAAATGTACAACTGCTTGGCCCGATCGTCAAACTGAGGACAAGGAGGTAAACCCAGCCTATCCCATCCGCATTGTTCTCCACAAATGGAAATTACTTCCTCACGACATTGCACGCCGGGCGAGGGAATGTTATGATCCAGCAACGATATTCCTCTCTATGACAGAAATTGACATCAACTATGATTAACTTAGCTCTTGCCTCCCTGTTCTTTGTCATTGGTGTTGGTGTGATTGGTGGCGCCCTTTTCGGCAAACTCCAGTCGCGGCGCCTGATTTTACTGGTCATTGGTATTGCGCTCTGGTCCCTGGCCGCCTACCTCTTTATCAAGCGCGATGCCAATGACACTAATAGCCCTACCGTTGTCTCGACCGTCCTGGTGGCAGAATCTACAACCCCCACGACAGCGCCCACGGCCACACCCATTCCCACAGCTACGCCAATCCCCACGCCTACACCTCCAGCTGAGTGGGGCACACTGGTTTTCCCGAGCGAACGCGCGGGAAACCTGGATATCTGGAGTGTGGACCTTACCGATCTCAGCTCATTCACGCAACTTACCACCGACCCCCAGTCTGATGTCGAACCTCGCTGGTCGCCCGATGGCAGCCAGATTCTCTTTGCCAGTGGTCGCGACGCCGATGGTGTGCATGAGCTCTATTTGATGGATGCCGATGGCAGCAACCAGCATCGTATCCTCGAATGGCCCGATAGTTATGAATGGGGAGGCACCTGGTCGCCTGACGGCAAGTATATTGCCTTCACCAGCACCCACAACTTCAATTATGAAATCTTTGTAATGAACGCCGATGGCAGTGGAGAGCCCATCAATCTCACCCAAAACCCAGCCCTTGATTCTTATCCCGACTGGTCGCCCGATGGTCGTTGGTTGGTATTTGTCAGTGACCGGGGAGGCAATTGGGACGTTTGGAAGATGGATGTCGAAAGCTGTCTTGCTGCCCGTCAAGCACAGCAGGAAGATGGCGCTTGTGACAGTATCCTCCTTACAGCTGATAACCCCGATGACGACTTCTATCCCCGTTGGTCACCTGACAGCAAGCGTATCGCCTTTGAAAGCCGGCGTCACGCCAATCGTGATATCTACCTCATGGATGCAGATGGTGGTAATTTAACCCGTCTAACCAGTGATATTGCCCATGATAGCAATCCTATCTGGGCCATGGATGGCCAGGTGATTATTTTCAGTTCAGAGCGCAATTTCGATTGGAACCTGTACATGATCAACCTCGAAAGTGGTGAAGAGAAGCAAATCACGCACACTGCCGGCGAAGACCGTTTTGGCGACTGGAAACCCTGAATTTATATAACCTACACTTCATTGCCAACAGGGTTCTAACAATAATCTACGGACGATATCAGTACCGACAGATATTTCAGGAGCAAGTAAATTATGCAAAAGAAGCTGACTATCATCATCGATGAAAAGGTCTATGAGGGCCTTTACTCTGTTATCGGAAAAAAGAATATCAGCCAATTTATCGAGGAATTAGTGCGCCCATACGTTGTGCAGCCTGATTTGGAAGCTGCCTATCGACTTATGGCTCAAGAAGAAGATCGAGAGCGAGAAGCATTGGCGTGGGCAGAGGCTTTGATCGGAGATGCGGATCATGAAGCGGGGTGAAGTGTGGTGGGTTAATTTTGATCCTTCTGTAGGCGGAGAGATTCGGAAGAAGCGACCTGCAGTCATTGTCAGTAATGATATCGCCAACAAGTACCTTAATCGCGTTCAGGTTGTGCCTTTGACATCTAAGACAGGAAGGGTTTATCCCAGCGAAGCTCTGGTGCATGTAGGACAAAGACAAAATAAAGCCATGGCTGATCAGCTCACGACAGTCAGCAAGCGACGCTTAATGGACAAATTGGGGCGAGTATCTCGAGATGACATGTTAATGATAGAAAGTGCTATACGCATTCAGCTCGGCCTCTGATACAGCAGCAACAGTGCTCAGATCCTGCCGCATTCTCTTCATTACCGGTGAATATCCGCCTATGCAGGGCGGAGTGGCCGATTATACGCGGGCATTGGCGCAGGCGCTGGTTGGCCGCGGCCAGGAAGTGGCAGTCTTGACCGCGACTCAAGCCACACCCGCTGCCGATGATGACGGCATCCAAGTCTATCCTCACCTGAAATCATGGGGCTGGTCTGTCTGGCGTGAGATCGACGCGAGGGTGCAAGCATGGCGGCCGGATGTTGTCCATATCCAGTACCAAACCGCGGCTTATGCCATGCATCCTGCCATCAACCTCTGGTCTTGGCGCCCCTGGAAGCATCACGCCTCTCTGACCGCAGTCACTTTCCATGATTTACGCGTCCCTTACCTCTTCCCCAAAGCCCATCTCCTCCGCACGTGGGTGACGCATACTCTGGCTCGGGCCTCTGACCTCGCCATAACCACCAACCCGGAAGATACGGCGCAACTAAGCAGGGTGCGTAACGATATCATCGAAATCCCCATCGGCAGCAATATCCCCGACGCCCTCCCTTCTGACTTTACCCGAACGAGCTGGCGCGCCCGCTGGGGCATCCCCGACAATGCAGCCCTTCTCTGTTATTTCGGTTTTCTCAATGCCAGCAAAGGGGGCATAGTCCTGATCGATGTGCTGAAACAGCTGGTGGCAGCGGGGATAAACGCCCATTTACTGATGATCGGGGGACGCGTGGGGGCCTCTGATCCCACCAACGCCGCCTACTTACAGAAAGTTGAAACACACATAGCTGAACAAGGTCTGAAGGCGCGCGTGCACTGGACTGGCCATCTGCCCGCCCCCCAGGTCTCGGCCGCTTTCCACTGCGCCGATGTCTGTTTGCTTCCCTACGAGGATGGTGCTTCCTACCGCCGGGGCAGTTTCATGGCGGCACTAACCCACGGTATGGCGATCGTGACCACCCCGCCGGCTGTTTCCTATCCCCACTTGAACGATGGCGAAAACATACTTCTTGCTCCGGCCCATGACACTCCAGCCCTTACAGCTGCTGTGACCCGACTGCTGACGAATGCCGACCTTCGCCAAAAACTGGGCGGCAATGCCCGCCGCCTGGCGCAGCGCTTTACCTGGGATGCCATTGCCCAGCGCCATCTCGAGGCCTACGAGGTCGGGTTGAAAGGAATAAAAGAAAGTTAAGAGTTTTGCTCTCCTTTTCCGGAGGAAATAGGGGCGCGCTAGTCGAATTAGGAATTGCTCAGCTCGGCGTAGCGAAAGCAGGTCACGATATGGTCGTTGACCATGCCAACAGCCTGCATGAAGGCATAGCAAATCGTGGGGCCCACAAAACGAAAACCGCGGCGTTTGAGCTCTTTACTCATGGCCTCTGACACTGGAGAAGTGGCAGGGATATCCGCCACTGATTGCCAGGCATTTTGCTGTACCCGACCGTCGACAAACGTCCAGATAAAGCGATCAAAGCTGCCGAATTCTCTTTGTATGGCGATGAAGCAGCGCGCATTTTCGATCGCCGCCCGGATTTTGAGACGATTGCGAATGATGCCGGCATCGGCCAGAAGCGCTTGTACCTTGGCATCATCATATTCGGCAATCTTGTAGGGATCAAAATGATCGAAAACCTGACGATAGTGGTCACGTTTTTGCAGGATAATCCGCCAACTCAAGC
>JAADFV010000153.1 GCA_013152695.1 Chloroflexota bacterium
ACACGGAATTGATTGACGAAACGGCCGAAGAAATAAGATACATATTGCGCCAAAACCACAACATAGAACAGCCGCCGCCTACACCAACGTCATCGCTGTGACTTGAGCCTGTTTCAGCTTGGCCTGCGCCTGATTGCTTACTGTCTCTGGGAGGATCTGCCCATCCCGGAGGCCCCATTCGTCCCGCGTCGCCTCTATAGCCACATCGAAAAGGCGGAGCTAATGCTGTGTACGCTAGTGAAGTATCCTCCTTGTGTGGCACGCGGTGCTTAACTTTGCAGTTTTCTTGCCCCTAGCGATGGCGAGGTGGACCGACACGCCAGACCATGCAACGAGTCCTCCGCGATAAGACCACCAACGAATGCAAAACGCCGCTGTTTTCGCGCATCAATAGGCGGGGGCCAGCTTAGCGAGTGGTTAGCTGGCCGTCTTCGGATTCTTTGCCAGCAAAGCGATTACGTGATTGATGTACTCGAAGTATTGCACGAAGTTGTGAATGAAACCGCCAACCTCATTTGAAGTAAACTGCCGATCCTTGGGATGAGCTATGTCATTCCTGGCAAGCCGAATGTACTGAAATGTTAGTTCTGCTGCCCGAAACGCATCCGAGTTCAGGTCGAGTTGCTTGTATTCTTCCTTGAGCTTGTTTCCTATTGAGCTGAACTTCTTCGAGATGGCCTTATGCTTTCTATACCCACTGTACCACGAAGTTCCGTCTGGATCACCCAGCGCGTCTCGCAGGCTCTCCGCTAGAACTTCAATCAATCTTTCCGAAGCAACACCCAATAGCACAACGCTAGCCAGAAGATGATTACTTCTAAACACCGACACGCACTCACCCAAGTAACGCATCATCTCGGAATCAGGAGACGGTTTTGCGCTCCAGAAATTGGCGAGGTATCCATCTGGGTCGTAGACGCGAATGCGATTCTTAGAGTCAAGCAGTAAGTTTACCCCGTATGGGGTGAGGACGAAAACGTCGAGGTGTACCCAAGAATCTGCGTGTTTGTGAGGGATAGATCTGTCCACTGTTGATGCCTTTTCCGGCGTTGGAGCTATAACTCGCTGGAGGTAGAGTTCCCAGATTGTCTGGCGCATAAGGGTAGCTATGCTGCCAGGAATACCATAATCGGGAAAGAGCCCTGGCTGCTGACTCCCGACCAGTTGAACAAACTTCTGCCCACCTGGGCCCCCACTGCCAAGGAATTCCGGTCTATCAATGATGCCTGCTTCCTCAAGCTTGTCAGCAGTCATTAAGAATAGCCGCTCTACCGAGATCGGGCCGTGATTGCCACCTGATGCATAGTCAGCCAACGTACGGTATACCTGGTCTCGTATAGCGCTCCTGACTTGCGGCGACAGTCTCTCTATTTCGTGCATTTTAGCCCCTAGAACTGTCTGCAAGACCTACACTCAACATTTGAGAAGGCCAGCCAACGAGGTGGCCGCTTCTTAACCCTACCGTGATCACGATTCACTCTGTCACCGTCACGCAGGATTTGGCCCCCCACTGTCATCCCATGCGTGCCCCCCACTTCGACGGCGAACGAGTGGCCCATTTTGGCCGCGATTGACACGTTCGTTCATTACAACGAACGCATCACCAGTCGTGCAGTCCGACCAGAACGGCATCTCAACGGTAGCGAACATCGCCAAGTCGCGCCACGGACCCTCCCGCGGAAGCATGGCTTCGTGTACCCAGTGCTAGGCGCACTCCCCTTGTTAATCCTTCTCTGCCAATATCCGCTTTGCTTCTCGGATATCAATCCTTGCCTTGTGCCCGTGCTTTTCCAGGAGATGCAACAGGTTGCTGCCGTTGAGAAGGGTTAGGGGCTTTCCCATCGCGAATTCATATGCGTCCGGCCCGTAATCCGCGGTTGTAACCAGGATCCCCTTCGCAGCCCCCTCGTTGATCACGCTACCATATAAATCGACAGCTGAGACTCCAACTGTATTCGTGTACCGCTTGGCCTGTATCACTATCTTGCCTCCGCGAATCGGGTCTGGATCGAAGGCTACTGCATCGATTCCACCGTCGCGACTGGCCCTCGTTATCTTCACTTCTCCGCCCCCGCTGGCAAACTCCTCCTCGAAAAGTTCCCGCACCAGATGCTCGAAATCCTCCCAATCCATCGCCGCCAGATTCTCCCTCTCGCTAAGCCCTTCAGCAACCGCGTAGGAATCAACGAATCGCCTATCCTCACGGTCGATCCGGAGAATTGGGGCTATGGGCGTCAGGCTATACAGCCGTGAACTGCTGATCCCCTTCAGTCTCTTGAAGCAAGCCCTGGGATCGACGTTTGCCAAGTTAATAGCTTCAAATTCCTCTCGATTAGCCTGCACAGAAAGGATACACGCAACTTCCTCTCGGCCGGTTCCCGGATTAACAGACCGTACGTATCCGTTGAAGACAACAGACGCCAGCGCGTTAATCTTGTCGGCCTCGAACAGCTCGTGAATGGTGCGGAGGGCAATCTGGTAAAGCACGCTATCGTAGAGCTTGTTGAATCGCGCTTTCGGGATATGAGTTTCCTTAAACTCGTCTCGCGATTGGACATACCTCACTTCCCTGACGGTCGGTATCGTTGCGGAATCTGGTAACTGGTAGTCAACTATCAAGAACCCGCCTTCCGGGTTGAAGTCCAGATCGTACGACTGAGGAAAATAGTCTGGGTACTTGGAATTGGACAGCACAATGTCGCAGTAGTCCAAGATAGCCTCGGTTTCGCCTCGCATATACGCTTCGCGCTTCCTGTCTATAGTCGCATTGTTCTCGTCCCGATCGTGCATATACTTGTCTCTGGCTCGTTCCCATTCTGCCAGCGATCTTGCATACTCTGATTCGGCCTTTTCTTTTGCATCTACCCATGCCGCATGGTCCTCATTGAAACGCGCCTCCGCCGGCGCCAGCTTTTCAACTCTTAACGCTGGAATCAGCCTATCCCAGAATCCTAGTTTCACCTGGTATCTCGCATCTGTGCGTTTTGGCTCCTTCTCAATCCTAGGTTTCCTGGGTCTGGCAACCGGATAATCTGGAGGGTTCTTCAAAGCCTCCCAGTCGACAGCGTCATCAACGCCAAGCGTGTGCGCCAACACACGTTCCAAGGCGGATATGCTAGCCTGTGCCTCTCTCGTCTTTTCGGCGGCGAGATTGAGCTTCTGCTTCTTGTCAAGAGCGCGCTGCTCTCGCTCCAACCGGGCTCTATCAGCAGCCTGCTTGCGTTCCCACATGTCATCCCATTGTGCCATTTTGGCTCGTGCTTTTTGCTCAACCACGTATCGGTTGTCCCCGCGCACGACCTGATACTTCTTCAACTCATCATGCCAAATCTCGACATAGTATCTGGGAAACCCTCTCTTCGTGTAGGTTGTTTTCATATCTGAGCGCCTGCTCATTATATGTGCCTCCCTTTCAAACCGCTCTGCCGCGGCGGACTCCGCACTTAATGCGGCGAGGACCAAGCCTCCCCCCGTCAGCATGGGTACCTCCTTCCGGACCTTTCGATTGGAGACACATTTTAGCCTCTGTTCGGAGGACCTCCTAACCCATTGTTTTGCGCACTCCTACTACGCTTCCTGACACCAGCAGTGGAGTCGTTTCCTTCGAAGCAGGGGCGCAGGACTAAGGGCTCGTGGCCCTACCTCCAAGAACAAGCTGAGCCGCTCATCGCCGGCACAGGAACGCGCTGGCGATGAGCAACGCTGGACAGCAACAGTCTGCTTCACGCTCGGCACGGAGTTTCCTATGCAACCCGTTTTCCGCAGTGCGGGCAAATAACATCTGTAATCGGTTTGCGCCGGCCACACTCTGGGCAAGGCACTAATCTCCCTTTCGGCCTGGCGATCAAATAGGCCAGAAGTCCGAAAATGCCGAACAGGATCACGATGATTGTCCAGGCACCTGCGCTCGTGCCTCGTGCTTGAGCGTCTTTGATGACCCAAACGAGAATGGCAATGTTAATGGCCAAGATCACCAGCACGACCAGGCACAGCATGGCAGCGCCCGCGGTCTCGTCTCCGCCCCCTTGCGCCGAAACGATTGTAGGTAATAGAAGAGATAGAACGGTCGCTAGTCCCAGTCCACTTAACACGCTGTACAATAAACGTTTCATAGTTCCCTCCTAGAACAGTGGATGATAGTGAGTGCCCTCGAGGCGCAACGGACGGTGCAAACAACCCTCGAAGCGAACATCCTTCCTCCCTGGTGCGTTCTTTCAATGTTCTGGCGTTGACCCGTCTCCCATGCCCGGACGACCACCTACAGGCGTTCCTTCTCGTTCCTGTCAACGCTTGAAATCTCGGCTGAGGTGCTGACAACTCGTTGTCGTGGTTTCTGTTTCCAGCCGCCACCGCCACGTACGATCACATCTCACAACCCTTCGCCCGACACCGTTCGCAACTTGAGTTCTTCCTCGGCGAGACTTCTTCAGCAACTGCTAACTCGCCTGTCGCACGGGCCTTCATCCCCCGCATCCTTCGTAATCGTCCCTGGGCGCACCGCCCACTTCACCAAGATTTGCCACAGTCATTCTACCCGAGCAGATCGTCAAATAGTCCCAGCTGATATGAGCCATCTGCTTTCAAATCGACCTTTCGCGGGACCAGGTTGCCCTCATCGACGCCACCCAAATTGTTGATAGCCTGAGTTACCGTACGAATGCAATACGTTTCTGCTTCCTCCCGGATCTGCCGACTAGAAAACCTGAGAACTTTCCATCCGACTGCTTCCAAGGCATTGTCCCGTAAGTTGTCACGGGCCGCCTTCTCCGGGTTTGCGTGCCACGTGTCGCCATCGGTCTCAATATCTATGTTGCCGTTGGCACAGTAAACGGCAAAATCCAGTGCATAATCTTGCTGCTTCACTGTCACAAACTCCTGTCGCTCGGCTGGAATGTTGTGCTTCTTGAATAGCGCCCACAAGCCGTCTTCTAGAGGACTCCCATGGTACAAATCATTGATTTCAGCTGCTCGCACGAGTTTCTCCCACGTGGTCGGGATGAACACAATCCTGCGCCAACGCCGGCTCAATATAGGCCTTGGCAGCTCTTGAAGAGCGTTGAGGACAAGTTGATAATACACCCGATTGCTCTTTGTGTTACTGGGCTCGCTGGGAAAAAGCTGCCAGCGGTGGGCTTTCTTGATCAGGGCCACCTGTGCGTAGTAACGAACCGAGAAAGCTTCTTGTCCGAATACTTTGGTCTGATAGAAGGCCACCCATCGAGGCGGCCAACAGCCCTTGAGCCACTTGTGGGCGCTAGTGACTGGAATACGGTACCAATTATGATCTCGCACAATTGCGAAATCGCGTCTGTCGTTCATGATCGCAACCAACACTTCTCCACGATTGCTCATGATCTCCGCATTTAGCGACTCGAGCGCCGGATCGCCTGTGACTCACGCGCCCAGCCGAAAGAGCACGGGTCTGATATGGTCAACAATCCGTGCGGGGACCGGCGTCGGCTGCGACGCTCCTGCCTGGCAGGCTACGTCCAGCAGAAAAACCGCCTAGCGCGCGGCGGAGCTCATTCCCATCCCCGTGTATGTCCACCGCTCGCCACACCCCGCCACGTGACTCCAAGCCGGAGCCTACCTGCCACCCTACGGGTTCAGGCGGCCAAGCACGGTGACCCCTCACTTTGCGCAGTTCATTAAATTAAGAAGACACCCTCTTCAGTTCCTCACCATCGTCCAGCGGACTGCAGCCGTTGTCGACATCCGCACTCGGATCTGCGACCAACAACGACGCGCCTGAGAGCCCCCTACTCAACGCAGGGCAGCCGAACTTGGGTTCCAGAAAACCTCAAACGGCCACAGATTGGCCGTCATCTGCGTATCTTGCCTTGTCCACACGAGCCCGCCAAAGGCACGCAAAGCGCCCGCTGCAGCGGCCTGCATCGCCGGCAGCAGTCGGCCGGGTGAAAGGCCCTTGCTGGCCGGAACCATCGCAGGCAAGGTTGTCCGGTGAACCCACGCGGCGGAAGGTGCTGTCCGGCGCATCCGACATTGGGTGCAGCGATGTCCATTCGATGCTACCGCAACGCAACGAATACCTTCCCGTAGCCAAACACATCCGCATCAAAGACGAAGACCAAACCTTCGGCACTTTCAGGTACTTGAAAGCCAACTTGGCCACGAACCTTCTCACCGGGAGCTATCTCCCCGTCAGGGGTAGAGCCCCCAGATGCCACAGTTGCCATCAAGTCAACACCATACTTTTGGCCGGTGGTATCTTTCAAAGACATCTGCAACAGGCTGGAAATAGCCACCGATTTGGAGCCATTGTTCTTCAGAGTCAGGTCAACGACAACAAACTTGTTGTCCTTATCCGGTTTGTTAAACTCATCACCAGGCGGAAAGGCGACGTTATTGACGATGACCACCAGATCGCCCACTTCAATCACATCGCCTATGGCAAAAGTTGTCTGCTTCTCTTCCCCTAAAACGCCCTTGGGAGGCTGCAAGGAAACTGGCTTCGGACCAAGTTCGACGAACACTTTTCCTGTGCCAAACACATCAGCATCGAATACAAAGACCAATCCGCTGGCATCTTGTGGTACTTGAAAGCCGACTTTACCCCGCAGCCGCTCGCCAGGACTGATCTCGCCGTCAACGCTGCTGCTGCTAGCGGCCACCTGCGCCATTAGATCTACCGAGTATTTCTGGCCCGTATCGTCCTTCAAGCCCATCTGCAGCATGGTTGATATCGAGTCAGCTTTGGTTCCTTGGTTCACGAAAAGGACGTCTACTGCTATGAATCTCTTGCCCTCATCCGGCTTGTTGAACTCGTCGCCGTCTACAGTCTCCCATCCCAAGACCACCATGACCATATTGCCAATGCTGATTACATCGCCGACCTTGTAGGTTTCTGGGCCTTGAGGAGTGCTGGTCGACGCTGGCGCTTCTGTTTCTGAGGTCTGCTGAGATAATCTCTCTGTCTTTCTCTCCCGACTGGCATGTGTCGGTGCGAGAACTTCGCCCACCTTGGTGGGGGACACTTCACCACCACACGCCAGCATCGCCCCTATGAGGGCAACTATGGCAAGGAGAAAGCCCACTCGTTTTCCGTCGTGCATGACCACCTCCTCACAAACAAAGTGGAGCGCTGCGCTCAAGGGGCCAGTAGTCCGCCGATAGCCGGTGGGCTCGCGTCCGACGAATTCGGGGTGGCGCCAGCCTCGTTGAAGCCACACGCGAGCAGAGCGAACCGTGCGCCGCAACCGTTGATGAAACCAAGCTAGCTGTTGCCTTTGCTTGGCGATGTTACACGGCAATGCCCTCGGACGAGCGTCTGTGTGGGATCACGTTCAACAACCTCGTCGCTCTCGAAGTGTCGCGCACGCGCTATTGCCGCACATGATCCTTAACTGGGGAGAAAACCCTGAAATGTGATGACTGTGGTTACACGCCTCCACGGCTACAAGGCACAGGGGGGCAACAACATAGGGGCCGACATGCGTTAAAGGATAACGTACTCCTTGAAAGTTGTCAAATCTCATAAACACGCCCCGACACACCCGCAAGCCCGAACTACTCGTCCACGTCTGGGACTCCGCATCGAGAAAGCCGACCTTCACTTGCCTACGGCCCACATCGCCGCCTCATACACGTGTCCGAATCACCCCTTCCCCCCCCTCGCCACCTCTGGCGAGCCTGCGCCGTCAGCGCCTCCCCCACAAAGCCCTCCCCTGACCAACCGCACACCACCCGTCTTGCGCCTTACGTCTTACGCTTTACGCCTTACGTTTTACGCCTTACGCCCACGCCCCACCCACCACGCGCCTACGAACCCAATCCGCAATCCAAAATCCAGAGGTTCTCCATCACCCCCATCTTCCCCCTTCCGTATGGATATGTTGTATAATACGGTCGACGGCAAGAAGCGAACCTT
>JAADFV010000154.1 GCA_013152695.1 Chloroflexota bacterium
ACCGATCAATTGCGCCGGCGAGAGGGAAAAACCTACACTTTGCACATACTGCCAGGCACTTCGCTCGCTCAGTCGGGCCAACTCCAGGCCTGGTAAGAGCAGGGGCATGATCAGGCCCAGTGTTACCGCCGTTGGCACCAGGACACTCTGGAGGGCTCGGGGCCACAAGGTTCGCCAGCGTTTACGTTCCAGCAACAACCACATTCCCACCCACAATCCTACTGCCATTAAGCCAAAAAGCGTCATCTGAATGTGCCCCGCCAGCGAGCCTATCCCCAAGGCCAGGCCTGCGGCCAGGGCCGCTCGTAGCGAGTTATTTTCCAAGCTGCGGTGGATGCCCAGCAAAGCCAGCGGTATCCAGCTGGCCACGGCAATCAAGTTGAGGTTGCCAAAATGCACCAAAAAGAGGTCGCTGAACATGAAAGCCACGGCGGCGAGCAAGGCCGGCAGTCTGTACAGGCGTAGACCTCGTGCCAACAGATATGTCGTCGTTCCTGCCCACCAGATATGCAGCATGGAAAGAGCCTGCATGTCCTGGTAGCGCAAGGTTGTTCCTACGAGAAATCGTAGCAGGTGGGGCGGATAGAGAATGCCAGATTGTATCTCGGCCGTGAAGGGCGTACCGCTGTAAATGTGCGGATTCCACAGGGGCCACACGCCCATCTGCAAGCTGCGCTGGATAAAACGATAGGTGGGATAGAGAAAACTGCCGAGATCACCCCCATCTGCCGGTGAAAAGGCATCGCCGCTGACGAGACGCCAGAAAAACGCCAGGGTAAAGACTGCCAAGGCGCCTATAGCCAGGATGTCTGGCAGGTACGAACGGCGCCGCCAGAAGCTCCAGGCTAGAACAACAAGGTAGAGTAAAATTAGGATGAACAGCATTGAATCATGATAACGCAGGCTGAAATGGAGAAAAAATTCAGGGATGGGTAAACAGGCCGGGGCGATATCGCCTGCAGTGGCTTACCACAGCTCCTCACTGCTTCTGTGCACATAACGCCGGCAGGGCATAGAAGTCACCGCTTTGACCGCTAACTTTTGTCTCGCAGCAATCGCCTTGTGCTAGCAAGTCTTGCATGGCCTGCTGCAGGTCGGGCCGGGGCCACTGGAAGATCTTGCGCATATCCGCTTCGGTGGCTGCACCCATGCTCTGCAAGTACCGAAGGAGCAGGTGGGCGCGGGCCTTACGGCGAGGAATGGGCCGTGCTGTCTCTGCCAGCTCGGGAAACCAGCGGTGTGTGCATTCATAGATAAAGCTGTAGCGCCAGGCGCCGGTTTGGGCCACACCAACCGGTAGGATTTTGAAATCACGTTGGAGATAGGTGAGAGCACGGTCGAAGGGGCTATTGCTGGCCTTGCCGGTCATGTGCAATTTACGGCGCATCGTCACCGTGTCGAGCGGGCCTTCGTTGAGCAAAATCTCATAGATGAGCCGGGCCTCGCGGGAGAGCACACCATCCTGATATTGCAGAAGATAGTCACTTTCAGGCTCGCCGAAATTGTCGCTGAGTGCGTAAAAATAAGGCAAATCTTTCAAGGAGATCAGGGTGGCGCGGCCGCGTAGGATTTTGGCATAATACCACCACCGCTTGTCTAACGCCTGGTCTTTCCAGCCCCAGGTGACATGACCGGGATCATTGTGGGCACTGGCCACGGGCCGATCCCCCGCTACCGCCGTCCACAAGCTGGGAAAAGTCACGCCTTTGATGGGCCAGAAGAAAATAAAGCCCCGTTCCTCGACAAAAGTGCGGGCATCTTCAACCTTGTGTAGGCGTAGATGGGGATGAAGACGAAAGGTCTGGGCGCGATGTGCTAGCAGGGTTTCGGATGCGAGTGGGGTCATGGGGATATCTGGAGAAAGCGCAGGGCACTGCCGACAGCGTACACAATCAGCATTTGGCCGGGACCATAGGTCAACCACACCACATCATCGAGCAAAGGAAACCTGAGGCCGCTGAAGAGGCTGCCAGCGAGGATGAGATCGCTGATCAGAAACAAGGCTGCTCCTACGGCCATGGGCGTGAACAGTGGCGCTTGCAGAGCCAATCCCGTGGCAAAACCGGCGGTGCTGGCCAGTAAGAGGGCGTAAGGTAGGGCAGCCCAATGTAAAACTGTGGGATTTTGGCCGCGGAATACCATTAAATACCAGCCCAGAAAGCCGATCAGAAGCCATACCAGCCATGCCCCCCAACGCGCCCCCGCCTGATTCAGTCCCTGACTGTTGCCGAATCCGACCAGGGCGGTGATGTAAAACAGGTGTCCTAGCCCGAACATGGCAATGCCTCCCAGCACCCGTTGCCCCCAGGGGATGAGACCGGCCATCGATAAATCACCGAGCAAGCCGAAGGTCATGCCCAGCGCCAACCATTGCGCAAAAGTCTGGGCGGCGGTGCCGCGCGCCAACACGGCCCAGGTCCAGGCGGCTATCACCAGTAGCAACGACGAAGTCATACGCGTCCATAAAGGCATGCGTCGCAAAGGCTCACCCGTGGGCTTGCCCAGCAAAAAACCCCCGAATAACAACAGCGCCCACAATATCAACAAACCCCATAACAAAACTCGACCAGGAGGAGAAAGAGTGGACGGGATCATGCGTACCTCAGCTTGAGTGTGGACTTGATTACGTGTCTGCTCGCTTACCCGGCGTAATGCTACGGATTTGCTTGAACGGTTTGACCTCTTCGCCTACGGCATCTTTGAGCAAATTGCCGGAAACGTGCATGAGAGTATCACTAAAATCAATGTCGATGCCCATGCTGGCCAGGCAGGGATAGTGATGATGGAGCAGCCCTGCTTGCACCTCCGCTTCATCTGCAGAGGCATCCACCAGCTTTTGGGCGACAAAACGAGCACAGCCGCACACGGCATCCCGTTCCACCTCTACCTCTGTGATCTTTCGTGTCTTGGTATCGACCGTGATTTTGAAAGCAGGTTGGCCCCAATGCCGGGCAAATTCGGCGATCAAGGGATGGGCGTAAGGCACTCGCCGGCGACGTGCCAGGAGATAATCTTTTTCGGTGAGGGAACACAGGGGTTTGGGGGTGACGCACTCTATCCCCATCTCTTCGAGCCAGCCCCGTAGCTGTCGCGCCAACCCTCGCGGCAACCAGGCCTCGTTGTCGACGGCAGCAATGACGGCCTGTGCCCCACACATGGCCGCGACCTCAGGGATCAGTTCGGCCACACCTCTGTGCTCAGCAACGGCAAGGATGAGGTCGGCAGGGGGCAAGGAGGCGGGTAGATAATCTTCGGGATAATCGATAACGGGAGGGAGGATGCGAGGTGGTCGCCATTCGTGCAATGACCAGTCTGCCGGCATGGTACGACGAATATTTTCGACATGGCGATCGCCATAGTCCCCGTGAGTAATAGCTAAAATACGCAAGATACCATCCGTGTAAATTCGGCCTTTCCAAATGGGAAGAAAGTCTTGGCAAGCGGGTGAAGAACCCAGACAAAATCACACCTGAGGCAAGGTTGTTTTCCGGTGCTCGCTCTATCAGCCACGTTAGCACCTCAATGGGAAGTTCCTCATCCCTCAGGACAAGCCAACTTTACGGGTGTCACATTTGGAATGGCTGGTGTAATTGGGTGGGGGTTGATAAGAATATTGGGCCCTAGTGTACACTAAAACTTGCCAGTCGCGCCAAGTGCCTGTAACATGGAACGTAACTCATTACTCTTTATTTTTATCAAAAAAGGATGCCCACATGACCTTATCTCCTGCTCGGGTGCGTTTTGCTCCGAGTCCTACCGGCTATTTCCACATCGGCGGTGCCCGCACGGCCCTCTTCAACTGGTTATATGCGCGACACACTGGCGGACAGTTTATTCTTCGCATCGAAGACACTGATCGTGCCCGTTTTCATCCCGATGCTTTGCAGGACCACCTCGATGGGCTGCGCTGGCTGGGACTTGACTGGGATGAGGGCCCGGAGGTGGGGGGGGAGTACGGCCCTTATTTCCAATCCGAGCGGCTGGAAATCTACCAAAAGTGGGCCGATTGGCTGGTGGAGCAAGGCAAGGCTTATCGTTGTTATTGCACCTCAGCAGAGTTACAGGAAATGCGGGAACGGCAACGTGCTCAGAAGGAGAAAATCGGTTACGATCGACGTTGTCGCTGGCTCACACCCGAAGAACGTGCCGCTCGCGAAGCAGAAGGGCGTTCCTGGGTCGTGCGCCTGGCTGTGCCTTTAGAAGGTGAAGTCACCTTCAATGATGCCATTCGGGGTGATATCACCTATGCCAATGCCGAATTACAGGATGCGGTCTTGCTCAAAAGTGATGGCTGGCCCACTTACCATTTGGCCAATGTCATCGATGACCATCTCATGAAGATCAGCCACATTATGCGCGGAGATGAGTGGATTGCCTCAGTACCGCTGCACTGGCACCTGTATCAGGCCTTTGCCTGGGAACCACCGGTATGGGCACATCTACCCGTCATCCTCAATCCCTCGGGTAAAGGCAAAGTGAGCAAACGCGCCATCCAGACCCCAAGCGGTGCTACAATCCCCGTTTTCGTTCATGATTACCGCAAAATGGGCTATCTTGCCGAGGCAGTGGTCAATTTCTTGACCGGAATCGGTTGGTCGTTGGACGGTGAAACCGAGATTTATGATCGAGAAACCGCCATCGCTGCTTTTGATATTCGTAACATCCAAGCCTCGCCGGCTGCATTTCCGGCGGAAAAGCTGGAATGGATGAATGGCATGTACATCCGTCAACTCAGTGTCGAGGCCCTACATGAAGCTCTTGTACCCTTTCTCAGCGACAGTCTGGGCATTCCCGAAGATGCCATCCGTGCCGATACCCGCCTGCGATTGCTCATCCCTGCCATCCAGGAGCGATTGAAAACTCTGCGTGATGCCGCCCCTCTTATCGACTTTCTCTGGGCTGAGGAGATTCCGATCGAATCGCCTGCAGCTTTGATTCCCCGCAAAACCACACCGGCGCAAGTACAGCAGAGCCTGGAAAAGACCATTACTTACCTGGAACGAATCGATGTTTGGGATGAAGCACATATCGAGGAGGCTTTACGGGCACTGGTTGAAGAATTGGGTATGAAAGCCGGCCAGGTGTTCAGCCCGATTCGTGTGGCTGTTACCGGTAAAAAAGTGGCGCCACCTCTCTTCGCTACCCTCGCCGCCGTCGGCAAAGAGACGGTCTTGGCACGACTGCGCAAGGCGCTCAATCTCCTGGCAAGCGCCGGATAACGACACCACCCTTATTTCCTGTCTTTTTCTCCTGTCTCCCGTCTTTTCGAGGTCAAATCATGAAAAAGTTATTTGTTCTGTTTGCACTTTTGAGTTTGACACTTTGGCTGGGAGGCTGCATGCCTTTAGAGACAGCGACGCCTTCTGTCCTTGCTACCTTTACGCCTCTCCCTGCGACCGCCACACCTTTGCCCCCACCATCAGCCACGCCGACCAGCGCGCCTTCTTCTACACCGACCCCTCTTCCTCCCACTGACACACCTGTTCCTCCGACAGATACGCCTGTCCCCACGGCTACACCGCTGCCACCCACGGCCACACCACTTCCTCCTGCCCCCACGCCGGCCTTCTTCGAGCAATTGGATGAGCCCTGGCATCTCATCGGCTCCTATGTCAATGCCATCAACCGTGGTGAATACAACCGTGCCTATGGCTATTGGGAGACGCCTAGGCAGACCCTGGCCCAATTCAAGGCGGGATTTGTCGACACAAAGAGTGTTGTCGCCGTGGTACAGCCTCCCATCGCCTGGGAAGGGGCAGCAGGCAGTCAGTACACGACAATGGCCACGGCCTTGCTTGCTACGCATACCGATAACAGCCGCCACAGTTTTATCGGATGCTATGTGCTGCGGCGTACCAACCCTGCCATGGTAGGATATCCCACGCCCTGGGCCATTGCCAATGCGAAAATGCGTGCAGTTAATAAAAAACGTCTCAATACCCGCCTATTGGCTGATGCTTGTGCGGATTTAGCCCCGACCACACCGCTGGTCCCATACGATAATCGTGACGATGCCATCGGACTCCTT
>JAADFV010000155.1 GCA_013152695.1 Chloroflexota bacterium
AAAGCGCTGTTTTGTACCTGATAAATGTAAATAGGGGCGTTCACCCGGTCCCCTTTCTCGTCGTAAGCCACCTGGCCGATCATGGTATTGATATTGAGGCCGCGTATGGCCTTCGCTACCCGATCGGCATCCAACGTGCCCGCTTTGGCCACACCGGCCAATAAAACTTCGGCCGCGGCATAGCCATTGATGGAGTAGGTGTCGGGGTTACGGTATTCCACAGCTTGATACGCCTCAATCCAATCAGGGTCGGCAACAGCAGCAGGACTGGGACCAAACGCACTCACATACATTCCTTCGGCAGTGCCGGCCGCTTCATCGATGGTAGCGGAGAGAAATGCACCATCCGAAGCCAGCATGGGGAGGGTAATCCCGGCTTCGACCAGGTCAGCCCGCAAATAAGGCGCCTCAATCTCGTAACCAGCGTAGAAAATGGCATCTGGCTGGGCCGCACGAATCGCTGCCACCTCATCGGCATAACGATCCTGGCCCTCCTTGACTTCACGGGCCAAGACGACCTCGGCACCTCGTTCCCTGAGAGCACGAGACATCTCATCGTACAAGCCTCTGCCGTAGGCGGTATCATTGTAAAGAATAGCGATACGGCGGGCACCGAGCTGCTCCGTAAGAAACTGAGCGTCGGCATCGGCCTGTACCTGATCATTGGCGACAATGCGGAAGAATTTATCGTATCCCTTTTGGGTCAGCGCTACATTAGAAGCATTGGAAGTGATCACAACCAGAGGTAACTGGCCGTAAACCTCCATCGCCGCCAGGGTTTCACCCGAGTTGTAGTGGCCGATGAATCCCAACACATTATCCCCGCGATCCAAAGCGGCTTTGACTTCCTCGGTGATGCTAAGGGCAACGTCTGGATCGGACTCATCATCCAGGGCGACAACCTTTATTGTGTAGCCGGCAACACCACCAGCACGATTCACTTCCTCGGCGCGCAGCCGCACTCCTCCTACGACAGTTTGCCCGCCATTTGCCTGAAATCCAGACATGGGCGCGGCCACAAAGAGAATAGCTTCACCTTTAGAGCGGGGTACACAGGCGCTGATGACGAGGACAAAGAGGGTGAGGGCGAGAATGACTATCAGGGATATGCTTGACTTACGCATGGAAATCACCTCATGCGGGAATGGAGACTACTTTATTTATTTGCAGGGGGCAACTGCTAAGCAGTTACTGGAAGGATGACATATCAGGATATGTTTAATTTCGAAATTGGAATTTAGGATTGAGGATTGGGCAACGGCAATTGGCGGATTGTCGTCTTCTTCCCTCTATAATCGCTGCCAAGGCATTAAAGGCATCAGCCCAGACCTTCGTAGCGATAATCGTAGACCTGATTAATGCTATCAACCAGGTCTTGCAGGCTGGCCACTTCCTCGGTAACGTCCTCTTGGAGGCGCTGAGCAGCAGTATTGTCGATCTCGCGTTTACCGCCGATGAGCAACAATTGTGAATAGACCGTACCCAACGCTGCCACCGAATGATCTAACTGCAATTCGGCCTTTTCCATGAGATTGTCCAGAGCTTGCAGATTTTGCCACTGGCGCTGTTTGGACTCCAGTGTGGCCTGCATTTGCTTTCGCAGGGCAGGATCGGTCTCCAATTTGATCTCATTGCGCAAACGACGGATGGCTTTAGGTACTTGCTCTCGGTCGCGGTTGAGAATGCCATCTTGCCGGTAAGCCTGCAAACGGAGGGCCAAATGATAGATATTGGAGACCCACTGTTCCATCTGGCGAACACTTTCGCTCGTGCGCTCACGTAAACGCTCGCTTTTCATGCTGGCGGCGACTTGCTGTAGACGTTCGTAGTAGGCCATTGCCTGATCAAATTTGGCACGCAGATTGCGATCCTTGATCAAACGGGCGTCATGTTCCTCGCGGAACATTTCCGCCACGGCCTGGGCCGCTTCTTGCGGGTCCTGGAGCGTACTCACGATCATTCCGGCCACGCCAACGCCGCCTAAGAGCAACCATGTCCACCAATTGAACCAGGGAAGGGATTGGGGAAATGGCTGGGGCAAGAATACGGCCAGGATTAAGGTGCCGGCAATGATGATGGCATTTTCCGTACGAAAGACGGCACGATTAACTATGGCCTTTTGTGCTTTGGCTTCGATTTCGCGGCGGATGGTATCGGGCATGGAGGAGGAAGAAGGCGTAAGGAGTAGGAAGTAAGAAGTAAGAAGTAGGAAGTAGGAAGTAGGAAGTTGGAAGTAGGAAGCAGGAAGCAAGAAGTACGAAGCAATTGCTACCGGCCTGACCCGGCTTCGTGGCAGTGCTGAGGGAGTGACGTATTTCCTTGACGGCGTGGGCTAGAAGTATTGGGAAAGGAGACGATAGAGTTCGCGAATGGTGTCGGGATTGCCGATACGCATTTGCCCACCGCTGGCCTCGGCCAGGGTGCGAAGCGTGTCCAGATCGGCATCATCACCATAGGCAATCGTAAAGATGACGATGCGGGCACCACTGCGATTTTGTTGCTCGATTTCCCGCGTTAGTTCACGCAGGGTGGTGGCACTGGCATTTTCGAGGCCGTCGGTCATGGCCACGATAGCGTTGATGCGTTCGCTGTCGTTTTCACGCTGCAAGCGCACCATGGCGGCGCGTACAGCATCGAGGAGAGCGGTATCGCCCTGAGCATCGAGGATTGCAATTTCATCTTGCAAGGTCTGCCGATGCTCATCTGTCATCTTTTGCAAAGGGATGATATTGTAGACATAACCCGAAAATTCTACCATACCCACGCGATCTTCTGCGCCCTGAATTTGGTTGACGAAGGATTGCAGAGCCGTACGCACGTTTCTGATTTTCTCGCCGCTCATCGAGCCCGACGTGTCTACGACCAAATAGACGTTCGAAGGACGCTTGGTGTAGACCCAAACGTTTTGCACAACCCGAACCACGCTAGGGCCGGGCATTTGCAAGGTGGTTTGTGGCTGTTTGGGATCAACGCCGTTGGCCGGGGTGAGAGGAGAATCGGGACCGTCGATGGGGATGCTGAGATCGGCAGGGCGGAAACCCTGAGCGAGGATGAAGTTTTGCTGTTCTGGTTGCCGCAAAAAGTCAGTCAAGGCCTGAGGTGCGACGCTGGTTGTCGGTGACGGCAGGATCATCGAGAAGAGCGAGGGGGTGATCTTCCCACAAAGTGCCTTCTCGTGGATAGATGGCGACGAGGGGTTGCCCTCCTGCCAGGTTGTGTTGCACAACCAAAGCCTCTTGCACGACCAGGGCATCGAGAAAATTCCGCCCTTTTTCGCCCATCAGGCGCATAGCCACAGCTTCGTTGTCACCATAAAAACTCACAGTTCGCTCGATGGCTTGTACGTAATCGAGCGTCTCCTGGGCAGTGACGTCGGCCTCGGTGAGGGCACGCGTCTTACCGGCGCCGGCGTAAAATTCGGCAAGGGTGGCGAGCATACCCGAAGCATAGCTGGTGCTGGCATGACTCCAACGGAAGTTAGGATCTGAGGTGGCGCGGGCCTGCAAATCGGCCCAGCCGGCGCTTCCATCCTCACCAACCAGGGTTTTGGCGATTTCGGGCCAGGCGGCAATAACGATGGGACTGACGGCATAACGGGCACTGTCGGCAATACGACGGGGAGGTAACTCACCGGCCGCACCGCGATGGGCACGGCCCACTGCAAATCGAGCAGATCGAGCCAGAGAGAGGCGTCCGGGCTGAGGGCCTGAAAGCCTGGATTGTCACCAAGGGCTGCCCGTACCATCTCGTCGGGCTGCATTTCCACCAGCTCGACCTTCATGGTGCGACGGTCGGGCGTACGTTGTCTACTTTGGTTGAAGTCACTGATTAAAGATTGAAGTAAGGATGCCTTTTCGGGAGAGTAAGCGAGAACGAGGGTGGCCGATTGGGGATCGCGGGGAGTGACAGTAACGGTCGAGCCTTCGTCTCTAGTCATGGTGCCGATGATGGCAAAGACAATGATGCAGAAAAAGCAGACGAATATGGTTCCGCCAACAGCAAGGGAAATAATACGTCCCGCGGAGGCACCTTTTTTACGTTTTTTCATGGCATCAACCTCTAGTTGGCAACATTGAGTTCGAACCAGCGTAGCAAAGTCTGCAAGACATCACGATCAGGTGAGCGCATGGCACTGGTGCGGGGCACCACTGCTGCCACCCCCTGGTCTGCCCATTTTACAAAGGGACTCTGGGGATCATCAGTGACAGAGAGCTCCGAGCTCACCGGTCGTAGGCCATAAGCGATGGCCTGGCGCTGGATTTCAGTGGAGAGCAGAAAACGCTCGAATTCCAGAGCAGCATTCTTTTGCAGAGCGCTGGTCTCGGGACCGATCCAGATTGTCATGGGGAAGTCGAACCAGGTAACATAGCTGGGATAACGAATGGAAAGGGGCTCGCCCCAGCGGTTGAGAATGCCTTGCATATTGTTGAGTAAGTCACTTTCAAGCAACAGACCGCCATCACCTACCGAGTAGCCAAAAAGGGCAAAATCCTCGGCGGTATAGGCAGAAGCACCACTGAGATCGGTCGTAGCGGCCAACAACTCACCCAGCCATTGCTGAAATTCGGGATTGGTAATGTCTTCCGTAGAAATAGAGGGTCGGTTGTAGTACTCGCCGGCAGCGGCAATCATGGCACTGAGCCCGCCCACATTCTTGCGCGGATCGGGCACGACCAGCTTGAAAAAGCCCCAGCTTGCCTCTCCTCCTAACTCTGGCCATCCCCCTTTGCTGATGGCGGCATCATGCACGGCCTGCCAATTGATCGTGCCAAAAGTCTTATCGAGTACGTCAGCGCGGCTCTGATAAATGCCCCAAACACTGAGGCTAAGGGCCACGGGGCGGGCGCGGTATTCGCCATCGGTGAGGAACACATCACGACCCAAACGTTCTTTGTAGGCCGTATTGGCTAGCTCGGGCAGATAGCGGCTGTCAGGGATCCAGGCTGTGGGAAAGCGTTCCAGGATCTGTTGTTGTTCGTCCGTAAGATTGTCGGGATCGGCGTCAGCATCGAGGGCGCCGAATTCATTCCGATCATATTTCCCCAGGGCGGTCAATCCATCCATGGCGATAATCTCGACCTGGATACGTTCGCCTTCCAGCCGGTGGTCTTCCTGGTTGAAGCGCTCGGCTGCCAGACGGACCCAGGGTTCGACAGGCAAGGCAGTGAGAATGCGCACCTGGATGGGGCCTTTGGGCACAACCACGAGTGGTTTTTCGCGGCCAGTGCTGCGCAGTGCCAGAGCAATGATGACAATGATGACGGCAATGCCCACAATGGCAAGAAAGACGATGCGACTTCGTTTCATAGAAAACCTCGCTTATTACGACTAAGCCTCTGCCGTGGGATAAACCCACTTCAAGCTGCCAAGGTTAGGGTGTAGACAAGATGAGGATCGCCCGGTCACTAATCTCTACGGCGTCTTACCTTGTCTACCTGGCTATTCTTTATGACTATTTTCAGGCACCGGCTGCATCCGACATGCCCAAACGGGCGCGCCGAGCCGCCAATTGCTGTTCGATCTCGCTGGTTTCCAGAACTTCTTCCATCTGGCGGTCCAGTTTTTGCGAATCGATCTCACCCTGCGCCGTAGCCTTATCCAGGCGTCGCTGGATCTCAGCCTTGATGTCATCCATACCTGTGGCTTCGGTACTGACATCACCAACGGCTTGCACCGCTTTATGGGTGGCTTCCTTGCTTTTAGCCAGTTCGAGCATGGCCTGCAAGTGGATACGTTCTTGTTTGACCTCGGTCAGTTTGGCTTCCAGCCGTAACTTGGCATCCAGTAGCTTCTGGAATTCGGCTTCCTGGGCGTCTGCCTGTTCGCGATAGGTGTCAGCGAGACGTTTCATGGTGTTGTAACGGCTCTGAGCGGCCATGGCCAGCTTGTCTTTGCCTTCGCGTAAAAAGAGATCGATATTGCGATCGAGTTCGTTTGCTTTGGCTTCGAATTCGCGCTGCTTGCGGCGAAGAGTTTTGGCCTCACCACCCACAGTTGCGGCAGCGTCTTCGAGCGCTTCGAGGTTATCTTCGACACGACGGATATATTCGTCGACGACGGCCATATTGTTGGCCTGGAGGGCCTGGTTGACCATCCAGTGAAGATTGGCCGAGATAAGAATACTTACTTTTTCGATAAGGGATGCCATTGCAAATAAGCTCCTTGAAAAGAATGGATTGGGAGGTGTTTGTAAGGAAGGGGAAGAAATAGTGGAATTCGGCTTGTGGCGCGGCCTTTGCCAGAGGAGGCGACGCTCATCTTTAGCATAACACAAACAGGATTCTGAACCTGACTCAGAGGTGACAGGTTTCGGACAAAATAAGTCGGGAAGCGGTCGTTGCCCGGGCTAAAAATCGAGGCAACGTTGTTTCAGACAGGCCGGCACTTTTACGCCGAAGATCGTCAGCCGGAATCATCTCGGTCTCTGCTTCAGCCTACAAGTTTGTAGCCGCGACCACGCACAGTGATGATGTATTTGGGAGAGGCGGGATTGGGCTCGATTTTACGTCGAACCCGGCTCACCAGTTTTTCGATAGCAGAATCGTACACTTCGTCTACATAATCTTCACCCCAGACCGCTTCGACAATGCTGTATTTGTCGCAAATTTTGTTCAGCTGTCCGTAAAGGAGTAACAATAAGCGAAATTCGAGGTTGGTGAGGGTCTCGGTCCTGCGACCATTGACGTAGACCTCACCGGCCTCGGCATCAACGCGCACCCCTTTATCGGGACCATACTGGGCAATATTGCGGCGGCGAACGTATTCTTCGAATAAATCGGCAAAAAAGTGGAGTTCATCATCTTTTTCGCCGAGAATACCGCGCCGCATCAGTTCGGCAACGGCCTGGCTGTCATTGGAGACGTCGGCGAGGAAAAAGCTGTCCAAGGCATTTTGTTCGGCCAGGGAAAGATCTTGCCAGATTTTGTCGCATTCGGCACTCACGGCCAGATCATTGCGTAACATATCCCGTACTTCGCGATGAATCAACCAGTCTTCACTGTCGCTGCGCCGGGCCTCGCCGGTGACTTCGGCCAAACGTCGACACACGATATCCAGTAAGGCGGGATGGCCACCGGCCTGGCTCAAGACAAAACGGATATCATTTTCATCGAAATGAGCAGCAACAGCCTGGCTACGCTCTTGAATCAGACGCCGCGCATCGTGTTCCGGTAGGGGATGGATGTAGAGGATGTTAAGGCCAAAAAGCTCTTTGAATTCGTCGACATGCTCACCTGAACGAATGAAAGAAAGGCGCTGGTCGGTAGCCACGACATAGGTGAGAGCTGAACCGTAGCGATCTTTCATGGCGCGCAGATTGAGGAAAACTCGTCCGTCCAGGGTTTGGTAAGCAGCGTCGAATTCATCAAATATGAAAACGAGACGTTGCTTATGCGTTTCCAGAAGTGTGGTCAGGGCCTGATTAAAGCTGAGGGGAATGAAAAGATCGTTGGGAGGGTTGAGAAGGGTGTTGTATTCCTGGCTTAAGGTTTGTACAAGGCTGGTTTCTTCTGCCAATGAGCTGATCATTTCACGCAAGATCAATTCATAAAAAGCGTGTTCACTTTGTTCGACCATACGATTGCAATCGATGTAGAAAAAGTGAACTTTGTTATCGAACCCAGGATCGATTTGCTGACGGACATCCGGGCGTTGGAGGCTACGTAAGAGAGCGGATTTCCCGATATTACTGACACCCACGATGCTAATGCACTGAGTCGAGGCGATACGTTGTAAAATATGGCTTAGTTCCTCGAAACGATAAAGAGGGAAGTCAGATGACGTCATAAGTTTATAGGAAGGTGAAGAGGGAGCGAAAGAGATCGATGAGATACTGAACGCGATCGACGAGTAAGGTAATGCGGGCCCCAGCCGTGGTAGCAAGCAGGGCACCGAACGCAATCATCAAAGTATAATACCCGAGCAAACTCAAAATATCGAGGCCGAGGAAAGAAGGCTCGGAGGTTTTTCGGCGCGTAAAATGGACGATAATGCCGATAGTGGCGAAGGTGGCCAAGGCAACGGCGATTACATCCCACCAGAGCATTGAATCAGGGAGAAAATGCAGTTGGGTGGGCGCCAGGATCTGCGGTGTGAGACTACCACGAAGAGCGCCTGCCAAGATAAGAGCACTTCCACCACCCGCCAATATACCCAGAGGAAGAATGCCCCAGGCGCGAAGACGGGGCTGCCGGCTCAGCCGTAAGGTTAGGAGAAGGATCAAACCAAAAAGAATGACAGTTTCGGGATGCGCCAGGGGCTTGCGCAAGAAAGGCAGCAGCACCTCACCCCAAAGTATTTCTTTCAAAACAACGGCAACAATGTATCCCAACCATGCCCCCAGCAATAAATGTGAGGCCCAGCGGAAGGCGCGCGTTGCTTGCCATACCCGGCTGAGCAAAGCCAGAGTAAGAGCCAGGGCCATAAGCGTGCCAAGGAGTTCACTCATAAATAGCTTATTCCGAGGAGGGGATAAAAGCAAGAATGATAATGACAAGAAAGAATAGCCGGGCCAGAGTTTGGGCAAGACGCTGATCCCGAGCAGCCGAGCTTTCTCCCAGCCACTGTTCGTAGGCGAGAGCATCGGTGTAACCGGAAAGCAGCGCTTTGATCTGGCCACTCTGCTCGTATGGGCGTAAGGCAGGCGCCACCGCGGCCGAAGCGGCCACAAGCAAAGGCGTATCGCTGCGTGTCGCCACCTGTTCTACCCAGGCGCGGGTCGTTGCCGTTTCTGCACTCAGTTCGATGATGAGATCGAACTGAGCAATATCGGCCTCTGGCTCCCAGCCCTGGGCAGCAATCTGTGTGGGAGACTGCGATGCCAGGGCAAAGGGGGCAATGCTGAGCGTGCGCAGAGCGCTTGCCTCGCCTGGAAGGAAACCCAAATTGTAGGCAATGTCTTCGGCTCCGGCCGCTCTGAGCGCCTCGACTGCCACTGCCGGCCCGGTCGGTCGCAGACTGACCGAAGCAAGATGGGCTTGCCGGCGTTGCAAGTGCAAAAGCAAGGGCTGAGCCAATAATTGCATCTCCCCTTGTGTTGTCGGCTCATAATCCCAGGCGATGAGTACGCGGGGCTGAGGGGGCAAATCCTCGATGATTTGGTAAGCCGTGGTGACGCTGGGGCGACGAGGGGCGATGTTGGTACTGTCATCTCCAAGAAAAAGACCGATAACAATGAAGGCGACCATGAATAGAGCAATCAACCAACGGGCAAGAGGAGGCGAGGATGGTGGAGGGGGTGTGGGAGGCAGTCCGGCAGAGGAAAAGGGTGGCGGAGGGGATGCCAGACGCTGTCCTTCGGGCGGGGGTAGGGGCAGGGCTAAACTTGGGATAGGTTCCAGACGAAGGGTATCGGAAGGGATCGGCGGTGGGGCGGGAGGGACTTTCTCGCCCGCACTTTCTTCTCCTTCCTCATCCTCAACTAACTCGAAGAGCGGTGGGGGCACCGGTTCCAGATCAGATTCAGGTTCTGGAGGCGTGGGGGACTCTTCTTCTTTTGCTAATTTGCCCTCGATAATGACAGGAGGTAGGGCCTGGGAAGGGGGTGAGGGTTCAGGTTCTTCGGCCGTGGTTTCGCGCTCCTCGACCCCAGGCTCCTCTTCTTTTTCGGCCTTACCGGCGAACATGATGGGCGGTAG